>NQJG01000006.1 GCA_002256465.1 Methylococcaceae bacterium NSP1-1
GATGTTAAAATTAACTCTTGCAAAATGTTGCTTGTGTTTTGCCAGACAGCTTCTAAACCTTATTTTTTCCGTCTTCTTTTTTTGGGTTTTCCACTGGTTTCTGCTTTTTTTACCGAGCTTTCTTTTTGAACCAGCTCAAAATCCATCTTCTTTTCATCCAGGTCAACACGGGCAACCTTAATCTTCACGCTATCGCCCAAGCGGAAATTCATACCGGTGCGCTCACCTTTTAACTGGTGACTGGTCGGGTCAAAATGAAAATAGTCCTGCCCCAGATTACTGATATGCACCAAACCTTCTACATAGATGTCCGCGAGTTCAACAAAGAAACCAAACGAAGTGACAGCGGAAATAATACCGGGGAATTCTTCACCGATTTTATCCATCATGTATTCACATTTAAGCCAGCTCACTACATCGCGGGTAGCATCATCAGCGCGCCGCTCATTGGCCGAGCAATGCTCGCCCAAGAGCGTCATTTCGGGAACGCCATAAACAAAAGTCTCTACTTTTTTGCCTTGTAAGCAGTGCCGTATAGCGCGATGAACCAGCAAATCAGGATAACGTCGAATAGGGGAAGCGCATAAGCATCCAACGCCAAACCAAAGTGGCCTTTTAATTCTGGACTGTAAACAGCTTGAGACATGGAGCGTAACAAAACAGTCTGGATTAAATGCGCATCAGGTCTGTTTTTAACGGATTCCACCAAGTGCATATAATCCAGCGGAGTCGGGTTAACACCACCGCCAAATTTTAAACCCAGTTCACCCAAAAAGGTTTTCAGATTAAGTAATTTATCCGCACTGGGCCCTTCATGCACGCGCAACAGCTTGGGAATTTTTTTAGCATTTAAAAACCGCGCCGCCGCACCGTTCGCAGTAATCATAAATTCTTCAATCAGTTTGTGCGCGTCGTTACGCACGACGGGTACTATCTTTTCAATTTTACGGTCTATACCAAAAATAATCCGCGTTTCCTGGGTGTCAAAGTCCATTGCCCCACGTTGTTCGCGACTCACGCGCATGACTTTATAAAGCGCATAAAGCTCGCGTAAATGCGGCATTAATGGCTTGTATTTTTCTGCCAGAACCTTATCACCATCGACCAGCATACCCGCGACTTCGGTATAGGTTAAGCGAGCATGAGAGCGCATTACCGCATCAAAAAACTTTGACCGCATCACTTTGCCTTGCTCGTCTATGAGAATTTCACAAACCATGCATAAACGATCAACATCAGGATTAAGAGAACATAAGCCATTAGATAATATTTCCGGCAACATGGGGATAACTTGCTCGGGAAAATAAACCGAGGTACTGCGATTTTTAGCCTCTTTATCTAATTCACTATTAACCTGCACATAATGCGAAACATCGGCAATCGCTACCAGCAATTTCCAGCCTTTAGGCGTTCTCTTGCAATAAACGGCATCATCAAAATCCCGCGCATCTTCACCATCAATGGTGACCAATGGGATATTCCGCAAATCAACGCGATTTTCCTTGGCGGATTCAGGTACCTCTTCGCTTAACGATTTAATTTCTTCCAGCAACTCCTCCGGCCATAGATGAGGCAATTCATGAGAACGAATCGCCATTTCAATTTCCATACCGGGGGCGAGATGGTCACCCAATACTTCGATAATTCTGCCGATGGGCTGGCGTAATTTAGTCGGTTGTTCGACAATTTCGGCAATAACAATTTGCCCCTGCTTGGCTTTACCTGCTCCACCTCTCAGCACTAAAACAGTTTGCGCGATATTTTTGTTATCGGGCACAACATAGGTAAAGCCATCTTCCTTATAAAGGCGCCCGACTATCTGGTGGGTATTTCTTTCCAGAATTTCGACAACCGCACCTTCGCGCCGGCCTTTTTTATCAATCCCTGCAACACGTACCATTGCTCTGTCATTATGCAGCAAGGGATTCATTTCGCGTGGCGATAAATACAAATCATCGGAGCCATCATCCGGCCTGACAAAACCAAAGCCATCAGGGTGGCCAATGATACGGCCAACAATTAAATCCTTGTTATTAACCAGACAGTATTGCTGCCCTCGATTAAATAATAATTGCCCATCGCGCTCCATTGCCCTCAACCGTCGGCGAAGTGCCTCCAGGTCGTCTTCATTTTCAAGAGAAAATGCCTCTGCGATGTCGACGCGCGACAAAGGTTTACCAGTGTGTTCGATTAGCTGGAGTATTAACTCGCGACTAGGGATGGGATTTTCATACTTTTCAGCTTCGCGCTGAGCGTATGGATCTTTTGTTGAATTAAAATCAACGTCTTTTTTAGACTTCGATGACATTTATATAATCAGATACAAGATGATTGACACAATTAAGCTATATCTATATATGATACATGCTTAGCCTATCGATTAGAATTGAAAATAGAAAATCCTTTTGGTGTCATTTTACAAATCTTTTCTATTTGCGCAATTTCTCACAATCTTGACTGCAGATTAAATTGACATAAACAGGCCATGCGATTACAATTAGCAATCACTTTGCTTTTACAGCAATTCTTTGCCGAGATGGTGAAATTGGTAGACACGCTAGCTTCAGGTGCTAGTGGGCGCAAGCTCGTGGAGGTTCAAGTCCTCTTCTCGGTACCAAAATGTCAAATATTATCAATGCCTTATTGATTCAAATTTGAAAAAATTCCGCTCAATCCCTGTATTACAAGTCACTATTTCAACGCTTCCGCGTCTGTTTCGGACACGAAGGCGACTTCCGCGAAAAACTCTTTCAATACTTTGTAAATCGCCAATGGCTTTAAAGGTCAAACCGATTACCCCCAATCATCGAAAATATCTAATTGTTATCATTTACTAAAATCATATTCATTTTGGAGATATTAAATGTACGTTTGTGTTTGCAAAGCCGTAACCGATACCCAAATAAAACATGCAATTGATAATGGTGTCTGTACACGCAGACAGTTATTTTATTGCTTTGGCGTAGGAAGTGACTGCGGAAAATGCAATAAATATGTTAAGGAATTACTTGACGATCACCTGCAACAACAACCTATAATGCAGCCTGCATCAAATCAACCCGTCCTTAACACCACATAAAAGGGGTATTGCATGAAAGGAGATAAAAAAGTTTTAGAGTTTCTTAATAAAGCACTGGTTAATGAACTTACCGCTATTAACCAATATTTTTTACATGCACGCATGTACAAAAATTGGGGCTTTGCAAAACTTAATGAAAAGGTATATCACGAATCTATCGATGAAATGAAGCATGCGGATTTATTGATTGAACGCATACTTTTTCTGGAAGGTTTGCCCAATTTGCAGGATCTTGGCAAGTTATTAATCGGTGAAAATCCACTGGAAATGCTGAAATGTGATTTAAAGCTGGAACATGAAGCTATCCCGCCGCTTAGAGATGCCATCGCTTATTGCGAAGAAGTTAAAGATTATATTTCCAGAGAAATTTTTGAACGCATTCTTGAAAACGAAGAAGAACATGTGGATTGGTTGGAAACCCAGCTTGAATTAATTGAACAAATAGGCTTACAAAATTATTTGCAATCTCAAATGTGACCTTTGCTGCATGGCAATATTATCGACATTATAGCTTTTTATAGCCGACAACCCTTCCCCGTTTTAGTATAATTACTTCCTTTTTGCTCTGGATTTACGTTCCAGTTCGCAACGAGGAAGTAACATGCCCCAAATAGTCGTTTGTGCTTTGTACAAATTTGTCACCCTGGAAAACTTCCAGTCTCTACGCCAACCTTTGCATAATGTAATGGAAGCCAATCAGGTACGCGGTACATTGCTGCTGGCTGATGAAGGTATTAATGGCACAATAGCCGGATCTCGAGCTGCGATAGACAACGTGTTAGATTGGTTGCGTAGCGATCCGCGTCTGGCAGATTTAGACTATAAAGAATCATTCACTGATAGTCTGCCTTTCAACCGCACCAAGGTAAAACTCAAAAAAGAGATAGTGACCATGGGGGTAGAAGGTATTGATCCTAAACGTGTAGTAGGCACATACGTTAGTCCCGCAGACTGGAATAAACTGATCTCTGATCCTGACGTGATTCTTGTAGACACGCGCAATGATTATGAATTTAAAGTGGGCACGTTTAAAAACGCCATTAACCCAAATACAGAAAGCTTTCGTGAGTTTCCCCGCTATGTCAGGGAAAACCTCCATCCTGAAAAACACAAAAAAATCGCCATGTTTTGCACTGGCGGGATTCGTTGTGAAAAGTCTACCGCTTTTTTAAAAGAACAGGGCTTTGACGAAGTTTATCACCTTAAAGGTGGCATTTTAAAATATCTGGAAGAAGTGCCAGTACAAGAAACCTTATGGGAAGGCGAATGTTTTGTTTTCGATGAACGGGTAACCGTGAATTTGCAACTTGAAAAAGGCAACTACGATCAGTGTAACGCGTGTCGTTTACCTATTACTGAGACTGACAAGACCAGCGATAAATACCAGCAAGGCGTCAGTTGTCCGAATTGTTATGATAAAGTCACAGATACCCGGAAAGCACGTTTTATGGAGCGTGAAAAACAAATGGCGCTAGCCAGACAACGCGGTGAAGCTCATATCGGCTCTGATGCTGCTAAGTCACTTGCTGTTAAACGTGAAGCAAAGTTACAACGACAACAAAAAGTGTTGCAAGAACATAGCCTGAACACATAGAGTTAAAAAGTCAAAAGGTCATAATGAAAGCACAATTAGGTCAAAAAGCTCCCTTATTATCGCTGTCCGATTGGGTTCAAGGGGAGCCTGTAAACTTTGATCAGTTATCAGGTCGCGTTGTCCTGGTGGAAGTGTTTCAAGTTAACTGTCCGGGTTGTTTTTTATATGCCTTGCCGCAGGCAGTAGACTTGTATCAACGCTATTCAGATCATGGTTTATCCGTATTGGGTGTAGCGACAGCGTTTGAGGATTTTGACAAAAACAACCTGAAAAACTTAACCCGTTTGATTGAAAATGGGGAGGTTATTGGTGAAACGCTGCGTGTGCTTAGCCAGCAAGGAAAATTAGTGGCCGGTCACCTGCCCTTCCGTATCCCTTTTCCAGTGGCGATGGATCGATTGCAAAAACGTCAAGCTGGGGTGGATCCAAATGAAACCGAAACCTTTATCAATCAGCGTATTCCCGATTTTGAACAGCAGCCGGAAACTTATCGACAAAAAATTCGGCAACAAGTACAGCATTATTTTCAATCGTTAACCTATCATGCAGAAACGTTTGAGCTTTTTGATCTAAAAGGAACACCCTCACATATTCTGGTAGATAAACATGGCTTGTTACGGGATTGCGCCTTTGGCGCTCATCCTGGCCTGGAAGAGCATGTGCTGGAATTGTTGCGGGAATAATCAATTAAACAAGCCATTCATAAGCTGCTTCAACTGCCTAATTTGGGATAATTGACTACAGACTAAAAAGCTGATTTACCACAAGATTGTATTATTCTATAAGGTAGACGTGTTGCTTGTTTAATCTGTCTTCAGGTTATAATGGCAGTCAACGCATAAGCATTGGTAGCACCTCGGCTTTTTTTATTAGTGGTTCAGCGGTGTGTGCCGCCATTGTATTTTAGTAAAACCAAACAACCTTAGTGATTACCAGATGAGTCACCCAAACAATATATGACACAAAAACTTTATATTCAAACCAACGGTTGTCAGATGAATGAGTATGATTCCGACAAGATGCGGGACGTACTTCAAGCATCGCATAGCTTTGAATTGATTGATGATCCAAAACTGGCGGATGTTTTACTGCTTAATACCTGTTCAATACGAGAAAAGGCGCAGGAAAAGGTTTTTTCAGCCTTGGGTAAATGGCGCAAGATTAAAGACAAGCGACCCGATGTAATTATTGGTGTGGGTGGCTGTGTAGCCAGTCAGGAGGGTGCTGCTATTCAAAAACGTGCGCCGTTTGTAGACATGGTTTTTGGGCCTCAAACCTTACACCGCTTACCGCAATTGCTGGATCAAGTCCGTAGTAAACATAAACCCGTAATTGACGTCTCCTTTCCGGAAATTGAAAAATTTGACGCCCTGCCTGAGCCACGGGCTGAAGGTCCAAAAGCCTTTGTTTCAGTGATGGAAGGCTGCAGTAAATATTGTTCATTTTGTGTAGTACCTTACACCCGTGGTGAGGAAATCAGTCGCCCCCTGCGAGACGTTATTGCTGAAATTACAACATTGGCCAAACAAGGTGTACGTGAAATTAATTTATTGGGGCAAAATGTCAATGCCTATCGCGGCGAAATGGATGATGGCGATATTGCCGATTTTGCATTATTGCTGCATTATGTGGCGGCCATAGATGGAATAGATCGCCTCCGTTTTACGACGTCACATCCGGTTGAATTTACAGATAGCCTGATTGAAGCCTTTGCTGAAATCCCACAGCTCGTTGATCATCTGCATTTGCCTGTGCAAAGTGGCAGTGATCATATCTTGAAAATGATGAAGCGTGGGCATACACGCGCGGATTATATGGAAACTATCCGCAAATTACGTGCAGTACGACCCAATATTAGCTTGTCTTCGGATTTTATTATCGGCTTTCCAGGTGAAACCGATAAGGAATTTGAAGAAACCATGTCCTTCATTGAAGAAATCGGTTTCGATTTGTCATTTAGCTTTGTTTATAGCCAACGTCCCGGAACACCAGCGGCTGATTTGCCTGATGATGTTCCTGCGGAAGAAAAAAAACAGCGTCTGGAACGATTTCAGAATCGTATTAACGAAATGGCCGCTGCTATTTCAAACAGCATGATTGGTACAGTTCAAACTGTACTCGTCGAAGGACAATCTAAAAAGAATCCGTTACAAATGCAGGGCAGAACTGAAAATAATCGGGTAGTAAACTTTATTGGTCATCCCAGATTGGCAGGACAATTTGTCGATGTACTGATTGCAGAAGCGTTGCCTAATTCTTTACGAGGCAGGTTAGTTGAGGCTTCTGTTGATAAAATCGTCACCCATAATCAATAGATATAATGACTTCACAGGAAATTTCTTTGCTCCCTGCCGATAATGGCAGATTATCCAATTTTTGCGGCCAGTTAGACACACATTTGCGGCAGATAGAAAAACGCCTTCAGGTTGAAATTGCCAATCGCGGTAACCAGTTTAAAGTGACGGGTTTAGATAGTTCAGTCAAGGCCGCTTGTGCTGTTATGCAGAAATTATTTGCCAGCACTGAAAAAGAGGAGTTAACTGCCGAGTTGATACATTTAGCGATGCAGGACGCTTCTATTGACGAAATGTTGGATACTTCGGCAACGGCAGATGAACCTTATGTCGCCATTAAAACAAAATTCGGGTTGATTAAAGGCAGGGGCGCAAATCAACAAGCTTACCTAAGAAAAATTGTTTCTCATGATATAAATTTTGGCGTAGGGCCTGCGGGAACAGGTAAAACTTATCTTGCCGTTGCCTGTGCCATTGATGCCTTGCAAAATGAAAAAGTCAGGAAAATAATTCTGGTGCGCCCTGCGGTTGAAGCGGGTGAAAAACTGGGCTTTCTGCCTGGGGACATGGCGCAAAAAGTCGATCCCTATTTGCGGCCTCTATATGATGCGTTGTATGAAATGCTTGGCTTTGAACGGGTGGAAAAAATGATTGATAAAGGCATTATCGAAGTTGCACCGCTGGCTTTTATGCGTGGCCGAACATTGAATGACGCCTTTATTATTTTGGATGAGGCACAAAACACCACGACAGAGCAGATTAAAATGTTTCTTACCCGCGTGGGTTTTGGATCTACTGCCGTTGTCACCGGTGATATTACGCAAATAGATTTGCCTTCAGAAAAAATGTCCGGTTTGCGGCATGTACTTGAAGTTCTAAAAGATATTGAGGGTATTAGTTTTACTTTTTTCGGGACACGGGATGTCGTCAGGCATCCTTTGGTGCAGCGCATTGTTTCCGCTTATGAAGCATATGAGAAAAAAAACAAAGCCGAGTAATGAATTTAATCGAAATCCAGACCATTTTTAAGTCAGATGGTCAACCCGATCAGGAACATATACAACGCTGGGTTGATGCTGCACTGGAAGGTTTCAATCAAGACACCGAAATCGTTGTGCGTATTGTCGATGAGCAGGAAAGCGCAGAACTTAATGAACAATACCGCCATAAACAAGGCCCCACCAATATTCTCAGTTTCCCATTTGAAATACCTGAAGGCATAGAGCTGAATTTACTCGGCGATTTAGTCGTATGCGCCCCCGTTCTTGAAAAAGAAGCACTGGTACAACATAAAGCTTTAACCGATCATTGGGCTCATATCATAGTGCATGGTGTATTGCATTTATTGGGTTACGATCATATCGACGATAAAGAAGCGGAACTTATGGAAAATAAAGAAATAACAATTTTGAGCAAGTTAAATATAAAAAACCCCTATTTACAGGATAATGACGAATGAGCGATGAGAAACCTCCAAGTAGAAACGCCCCCCGAAAACGTTGGGTGGAAAGAATCAGCCAACTATTTTCCGGGGAGCCGCAAGATTTGGATGATCTTCTTGGCATATTACGAGAAGCTCGGGAGAACCGCCTGTTGGATACAGATGCCTTATCCATGATAGAAGGTGTATTGCAGGTATCGCAAATGCGGGTGAGGGATATCATGATCCCCCGCATTCAAATGGTGGTTGTACCAAGAGATGCCGAACTGGAGACCATATTTCCACTGGTTATCGAGTTTTGCCATTCCCGTTATCCTGTAATTGATGGGGATCGCAGCAAAGTGGTAGGTGTTTTGTTAGCCAAAGATTTATTAGCTCGTGTATTACAAAATAAAACCATGACTGTCCAGGAAATAATGCGGCCCGCCTGTGTCGTTCCGGAAAGCAAGCGTTTAAATGTTTTGCTTAAGGAATTGCGGACCAATGGTAATCATATGGCCATTGTTGTCGACGAATACGGTCAGGCTGCTGGTTTGGTCACCATTGAGGATGTGTTAGAAGAAATCGTTGGTGAAATTGAAGACGAACATGACGACCATGAAGACGAAGGTTATATTTTTCAGCGCAGTTCAAATGAATTCATGATAAAGGCACTCATGCCTATTGAAGAATTTGATGATTATTTTTCCACACATTTAGCCACCGATGAATACGATACCATCGGCGGCTTTCTTGTCAGTCAGCTCGAACACATGCCTAAAAAAGGTGAAAGTCTCGTAGCAGATAACATGCGCTTTGAAGTGATTCGAGCGGATAACCGACGCGTACATCTCATAAAACTCAAAATAATCAAGTAGTGGGTAAACAGTTATGAATAATAAGACAGTGCTGGTAACCGGCGGTGCGGGATATATAGGTAGCCATGCTTGCGTTGAATTACTGCAAGCAGGTTTCAAGGTCGTAGTGGTTGATAATTTGTCAAATAGCAAGCCGGAATCGTTGTCTCGGGTGCAACAAATCACCGGTAGTCCACTAACTTTTTATCAAGCTGATATTCGTAATAAACAGGCGTTAACTGATATTTTTGCCAAAGAATCACCCTCTACGGTTATTCATTTCGCTGGTTTAAAGGCCGTTGGCGAATCCTGTGAACAACCGCTACTGTACTACCATAATAATGTCTACGGAACACTGGTGCTTGCTGAAGTGATGAGCAATGCGAACGTAAAACAGTTGGTCTTCAGTTCTTCGGCTACCGTTTATGGTGAATCTTCCTCTGTGCAGTACACTGAAAATTTCCCCCTTGGCCCTATCAATCCTTATGGGCGATCAAAAGCCATGATTGAGGATATTTTAAGGGACTTGTCGGCCGCAGATAAAACTAATCAAACTGAATATCCCTGGAAAATCGCCTTGCTACGCTACTTTAACCCAATAGGTGCGCATGAGAGCGGCATGATCGGGGAAGATCCCAATGGCATTCCCAATAACCTGATGCCTTATGTTGCGCAAGTTGCCATTGGTAAATTAAAGCAATTACCGGTATATGGCGATGATTATCCGACGCGGGATGGAACGGGTATCAGAGATTATATTCATGTGGTTGACCTGGTAAAAGGTCATATCAAAGCCATTGAAGCGCTGAACAGCGAAAAATTCGAAGCGGGTGGCTGCAAGGCCTATAACCTGGGCGCAGGTAGAGGATACAGTGTCCTTGAAATAATTAATGCTTTCGAAAGGGTAACGGGTAGAAAAATCAATTATAAAATTTCTCCACGTAGAGCGGGCGATCTGGCGGAATGCTTTGCTAATCCTGACTTAGCACTAAAAGAGCTTAACTGGAAAGTAGAAAAAAACCTGGATGATATGGTAGCAGATACCTGGAACTGGCAGACTAAAAATCCACAGGGCTATATTTGAATAAAGCTAAATAATTGATGAGGAATTTATGTGCTGGAGTGGTGAAGCATCAACGGTATTAGCAACTATTGGCTTGTCAAGTACTGCTTATTTTTACTATAAAAAAGAACCCGCTGCCCTCTGTGCGGCCTTGGGATATTTTTCCTTGATGGAGGTTTTGCAAGCATACACCTATACAGTCATCGATGAATGCGATAATCCCGCTAATCAGATAGCAACGTTGTTGGGCTATATACATATTGCTTTTCAGCCATTTTTTATTAACGCCGTGTCAATGTATTTTATCCCGGAAAAAATAAAAAAGCAGATTTCTGCGCCGGTTTATTTTGTTTGTTTCGTTGCCACTGTTTGTTTATTAATCCGTCTGTATCCATTTGAATGGGCGCCCGCTTGTTATGAGGTTAAAACCCGTTTTATTTTGTTCAGCCGATACATCGATTCATTTAATGTACCCTTTTGCGGCAAAAGAGTCTGTTCTGTTTCAGGCGACTGGCATATTGCCTGGGAAATTCCTGCTACGGCTAATCTTGTGTTGTATAACATGTATATTGTCGCATCATTCATCATGCCTTTTCTTTATGGTTCCTGGAAAATGACTGGTTATCACATTGTTACCGGCCCTTTTTTAGCTTACTTGACCACGAGTAATCCTAACGAATGGGCTGCTGTCTGGTGCCTTTATTCAATAGGATTAGTGCTTCTCTTGGTCAAATCACCGATACGCAACTGTTTACATGTAAACAGTTGGTTTTGGTGGAAATACCTGAAAGTCTAAAACATTACGTAAAGTAACAATATGGATAAACGCACATTTACAAACCGCATAGTGGTTCTTGATACCGAAACCACCGGGTTAAATCCTCAGGAAGGACATAGGATTATTGAAATTGGTTGCGTGGAACTGGTTAAGCGTCGCTTAACGGGCAAACGCTTTCATGTTTATATTAATCCCGATCGAATTATTGATGAAGGCGCAATTGCAGTTCACGGAATCACCAATCAGTTTTTAGATGATAAACCACATTTTGAGCAGATCGCTGAAGACTTTATAGCGTTTATTAAGGGCGCTGAGTTAGTTATCCACAACGCGCCATTTGATGTCGGCTTTATCAACCATGAGTTTTCACGACTGGAAAATAAGGCGGGAACAGTCACAGATTATAGCGAGGTATTTGATACGCTGGCGTTTGCCAGAAAAAAACATCCGGGACAAAGAAACAGTCTGGACGCACTTTGTAAACGCTACGGTATCGATAATAGCCATCGGGATTTGCATGGTGCCTTACTGGATGCGGAAATTCTGGCGGATGTGTTTCTGATAATGACTGGGGGGCAGTCTTCGTTGCTTGATGAAGGGCAATCGGTGTTGAGTGAATCGAGTATAAATATGGGCGTAATACGCGTGTCTGCAGACCGTCCTGCATTAAAAGTCATTCGCTGTAATGATGAGGAATTAACAGCCCATCAGCAGCGTTTGGAAGCGATCGTAAAAGCCAGTGGCACATGTATCTGGAACCAGTAGTTTGATAGTCGGGTAAGCATAACCAAACCCGATACAAGTAACAGAGTATATCGGGTTAGGCACAGTGCTAACCCGATCGCATGGTTTACTCAGCCGCTTTTGGTTTTGCCCGTCGAGATGTGGATCCCATTCTTTTTTTGCTTTTATCCGCTTTTTTAGCAGCATCATCCGGTTTTGATTTTCTGCCACTATCATCCATTTTTGATATGTTAAGCTGTTGGCCGGCCACCCTGATTTTTTTCAGTTCCTCAATCAACTCTTTGGGCATGCCCGCTGGTAACTCAACCGTGCTGTAGTCGTCTTCAATTCTAATGCGAGCGATATGATCGCCATCTATGCCTGTTTCATTGGCGATGGCACCAACAATATTGCCTGGTTTTACACCGTGATTATGGCCAACCTCGATACGAAATAATTCCATTTCTACGGCTGCCCCACTCCCAAATGCATGTTTAGGCTTACGATCCCTTTGAGGACGATCTTCTCTACGCTGCCTGTCTTCTCTTTGAGGCCTATCTTCTCTACTTTCGTAAGATTTTTTAGGTAAATTCTGCATTAACAGCGGTGTATCGCCTTGCACCAATTTTGCCAAAGCAGCGGCTATTTCCAATGCGGATACATTATGTTCCTGCTGGTATTGCTCTATTAATTGACTGAAGAAACTCAGTTCTTCTGCTGCAAGGGTATCGGTAATATTCTGTTTAAAGCGTGAAATTCGTTTATTATTAATAACTTCAGTTGATGGCAAGCCCATTTCTTCAACTTTTTGTTTGGTTGCTCTTTCGATATTACCTAACAGTTTTCTTTCTCTGGGCGCAATAAACAAAATCGCATCACCGGTGCGTCCCGCACGTCCGGTTCTGCCAATGCGGTGAATATAAGACTCGGTATCATAAGGTATGTCGTAGTTAACAACATGAGTGATACGGTCTACATCCAATCCGCGTGCGGCGACATCGGTTGCAATTAAAATATCCAATTTGCCGTTTTTCAAATGAGCAATAGTCCGTTCTCTAAGCGCCTGAGACATATCGCCGTTAATGGCTGCGGCTGAATAGCCCCGTGCTTCCAGTTTTTCAGCCAGTTCAATCGTTGCGGTCTTGGTTCTGACAAAAATAATCATACCGTCAAAGGTTTCAGCTTCAAGGATGCGGGTGAGTGCGTCCAGCTTGTGCACCCCGCTGACCATCCAGAAACGCTGGCGTATGTTTTCTGCAGAGGCTGTGGTGACTTTAATGGTGATTTGTTCAGGCTCATGAAGATATTCCTGAGCAATTTTGCGAATAACCGGGGGCATCGTCGCAGAAAACAGGGCAATCTGTATGTCTTCAGGCGTTTGCTCAAGTATCCATTCCACATCATCGATAAACCCCATGCGCAGCATTTCATCGGCCTCATCAAGAACAAGAATACTAAGACCGTCCAGGTTCAGTGTGCCTTTACGCATATGATCCATAACCCTGCCTGGTGTGCCGACAACCACATGAGCGCCGCGTTTTAACTGGCGAAGTTGGGTGCTATAGTCCTGTCCACCGTAAATAGGTAAAACATGAAAGCCTTTTAAATGAGCAGCATAACGCTGAAAGGCTTCTGCCACCTGAATCGCAAGCTCACGAGTCGGTGCCAGAACCAAAACCTGCGGGTCCTTTTGTCGAAGATCTATTCGCGATAAGATAGGCAGTGCAAACGCAGCTGTTTTACCGGTCCCTGTTTGTGCTTGTCCCAGAACATCCTTGCCTTGCAGCATGTGGGGGATAACTTTTGCCTGTATGGGCGAAGGTGTTTCATAACCGACATCATCCAGTGCTTTTAGCAGAGGTTCAATCAGCGCTAAATCACGGAAAGAGGGTAATGTAGAAACATCATTGGACATGGATTTACCTGTGTTGGAGTATTTGGAATGCGCGTAGGCGCTGGGAAATGTTTGTTTATATGAATATTATACCGCATCATATTGAATTTTGCAGAAAATTTGGGCTTGAGTCTTGCGCCTTGTACCTTTTTTATGTATTTGCTTGTTATAATGACGGCAGTTTTGTAACCGTATCAATTCTGATTGAGAGATTTCATGATTCAAGGTAGTATCGTAGCGTTAGTAACACCGATGTATGAAAACGGTGCAATAGATAAAGAAAGTCTAAAAAAATTAGTCGAGTATCATATTGCACAAGGCACTGATGCCCTTGTTGCTGTAGGTACATCAGGGGAGTCTGCAACTCTGGATGAAGATGAACACATTGATGTTATCAAATCTGTTGTTGACTATACCAACGGTAGAATACCGGTTATTGCCGGAACGGGTGCAAACTCAACCACTGAAGCGATTGCGCTGACGCGTAAAGCCAAACAAGCCGGTGCGGATGCCTGCTTGATTGTAACGCCGTATTACAACAAGCCGACACAGGAAGGTTTGTACCTGCATTACAAAGCCTTAGCTGAAGCAGTGGAAATCCCCCAGATTCTATATAATGTACCGGGGCGTACCGCCTGTGACATGTTGCCTGAAACCGTTGGACGATTGTCCCATATTGCCAATATTGTTGGTGTTAAAGAGGCAACAGGGGATCTATCCAGAGTCAAAATAATACGCGATTTAACCGGCCCTGATTTTGCAATTTATACGGGTGATGATGCTACAAGCCGCGAATTTTGTCTGTTAGGCGGTAACGGTACGATCACCGTGACCGGCAATGTTGCTCCACGCCTTGTACATGAAATGATCATTGCGGCAATGGCAGGTGATAAGGAAACTGCGTTAGCCATAGACAACAAATTAGCAGCCTTGCATAAAAACCTGTTTATTCAGTCGAACCCGATCCCGGTCAAATGGGCTGTTGCTGAAATGGGGTTGATGGGTAAAGGTATTCGTTTGCCTTTAACCTGGCTGACGGAAGATTGTTTTGATGCGGTACGCAACGCAATGCGTCAGGCTGAAGTCATTCGATGAAAATTAAAATTGGCTCGCTCCTCATTACTGTAATCTATCAGCCTGCAGTTACATCAAAAGTTTATTTCCTGATAAGGAAAAAGACTATCAATACACGACTGAAATTCCGCCTCTGATTTTGCCTGCTGATCTAAAGAAAACCCAAGTCCCAGGCGTGCCCAAATCGGCATCATCGGTGCCTTCTTCCCCGTCTCCTAGCGCTCCGCCGGCTGCTGTTAATGCCACTGTTGACGAAGCAAGATCCGCCGCTCCGGCTATAAACGAATCGGTAGTGACATCGCCAGCCCCTGCTGAACAAGCAACACATGCAACTGCGCCCGAGAACGAATCGGTAGTCCCAGATACGGCAATTACGGTTGAACGCATTAAATTTGATGCTGGTGAAAACCGTTTACGAATTAACGTACCGTTTATTAGAGCTTGGCGGATAGTAGGTAAAGCATTAAGCCGAAAATCTATTGAAGTAACCGAGCGCAATCAGGAAGCAAGACTGATTACTGTACTCTATGACCCTGATGAGCAGAAAGTCGAGGATGGATCATACTGGGATGAAGTTGTATTTGTGTTCAGTGGAATTCAAAGCAATGAAAAAAAATATCTGCTCAAGCTGGAAGAAAATAATCAACAGACGGATATTGTTGTCGTTGATGAAGATCAGCAAATACTCTCAGATGCAGCCAGTTTTAAATTACTGACTCTCTTACAAGAAACAATTAAAGCAGATTTGGCAACTAAATAATCGCCTAAGTACCGTAGTCGGGTTAGCGTAGCATAACCCGACAACCGTAACTGCTTGTATGTAAGATACGCTGCTCTAACCTGAACCCACATTTATTGTTTTATTCACATGTTAAAAATCCCTGGAACCTCTGCATTATCTGATTTTCGTGTAAAAAAACTACTGGCTGAATTGCAAGTTGTAGAGCCCAATATCACCGCTGTTTCAGCACGCTTTATTCACTTTGCCGACGTTGAAAATGACTTGAATGATAGTCAAACAGCTATTATAAGTCAGTTATTGGCTTATGGTTCCTTGCAATCATCGACGGATAATCAGGGAGAAATTTTACTGGTCGTGCCGCGGTCAGGCACGATTTCACCCTGGTCCAGTAAAGCGACAGAGATTGCCCAGCGCTGCGGTTTGTCTGCGGTTAAGCGTATTGAGCGGGGCATTCAATATGCGTTGACAGCGAACAAACCGTTATCAACATCGGTAAAAACACAGCTGTCGACGTTACTGCATGACCGCATGACTCAAACGGTTCTATACGACAATGTAGAGCCTGATTTATTTACTCAGCACCAACCCCAGCCATTACTCAGCGTAGCAATAATCGAACAAGGACGTGATGCGCTGGTTAAAGCAAATGCACAATTGGGCATGGCGTTATCGGATGATGAAATTGATTATTTGACTGCCAGCTTTCAAAATCTCGGCAGAAATCCAACGGATGTTGAGCTGATGATGTTTGCTCAAGCAAATTCCGAACATTGCCGACACAAGATTTTCAATGCCAGCTGGAC
>NQJG01000301.1 GCA_002256465.1 Methylococcaceae bacterium NSP1-1
AATGGTGCGCTCTGATCTGGATGCCAGCGGCGTAATGTTTTCCCTTGATACCGAATCCGGTTTCAGCGATGTCGTTTTTATAACCGGCGCCTATGGCCTGGGTGAAAATGTCGTGCAAGGCTCGGTAGATCCGGACGAATTTTATGTGCACAAGCCGACCTTTGAGCAGGGGCATCGCGCTGTATTAAAACGTACCCTGGGCGCGAAAAAGATAAAAATGATTTACAGCGATGGGCGCACGCGTGAATCTACCCGAAATATTGTGACCTCCGCCGAAGAGCGTAATCGATTTTGTCTAAGCGACGAGGATGTTCTAACCCTGGCCGATTATGCCATCAAGATAGAAAAACATTACAGTGCCAAGGCAGGGCAAGCCAAGCCGATGGATATGGAATGGGCGAAGGACGGCATTGACGGCACCCTGTATATTGTTCAGGCACGGCCGGAAACCGTCGTATCCCAGTTGAGCGGAATGGTTTTGGAGCAATATGTGCTTAAAGACAAGGCAAATCCGATTGTCACAGGTCATTCGGTCGGCAGCAAAATTGCCACGGGTAACGCACGAATTGTCGAGAATCTGGGACAGCTGAGCAACTTTAAAGCCGGTGATGTGTCGGCGATAGTCACCAACCGGGGCGGACGCACCTGTCATGCGGCAATCGTTTCCAGGGAATTGGGCGTTCCTGCGGTCATCGGTTGTGATAATGCAACAACAGCTATTAAAAACAATTCGCCCGTGACGGTCTCCTGTGCTGAAGGCGATAACGGCAAAGTCTATGAAGGCATCCTGAATTTTGAAATCAAAACCACGGATTTAACCGGTCTGAAACGTCCCAGAACTAAAATCATGCTGAATATCGGCAATCCGGAACTGGCTTTCAAGACCAGTTTCCTGCCCAATGACGGTGTGGGTTTGGCGCGTATGGAATTTATCATTACCGAATACATCAAAGCCCATCCGATGGCCTTGATACACCCCGAGCGCGTGCAGGATGCCGGCGAACGGGAACAGCTCAACGAATTGACACGCAACTACGACAAACCCGAAGATTTCTTTATCCAACGCCTGTCGGAAGGCGTGGGCACCATTGCGGCGGCATTTTATCCCAAACCTGTCGTCGTGCGCATGTCCGATTTTAAAACCAATGAATATGCCACCTTGTTGGGCGGACGCTGGTTCGAGTTTGACGAAGCCAACCCGATGATTGGTTTTCGCGGCGCTTCACGTTACACACACCCTGCCTATGCGGAAGGCTTTGCCCTGGAATGTGCCGCCATGAAGCGGGTACGCGATGATATGGGCCTGACCAATGTCATTCTGATGATTCCGTTTTGCCGACGTGTACAGGAAGCCCAACGGGTGCTTGAATACATGGCGCAACTGGGCTTAAAGCGCGGCGAAAATGGCCTGGAAATCTATGTGATGTGCGAGATTCCTAATAACGTCATCCAGATCGATGCCTTCTCCCAACATTTTGACGGCTTTTCCATCGGCTCTAATGACCTTACCCAATTGACTTTAGGTGTAGACCGCGATTCGGCTATTGTCGCTGAAGATTTTGACGAACGCGACCCCGGCGTTAAAGAAATGATACGGCTTGCAGTGGAAGGCTCAAAACGCAATGGCAAACATTGCGGATTATGCGGCCAAGCACCGTCGGATTACCCGGAAATGGCGGATTTTCTGGCAGAAATCGGTATAGACTCGATGAGTTTGAACCCTGATACTGTCTTACAGACCACGCAGCAGGTGCTGGAAACTGAAAGGCGTTTGGGTCTGGTTAAGTAAGACTGGATTTTACAACACATACGAACTGCCCATGAATTCTCAACAGAAAATATCCAAACTCGATGATTTAATTTTTGACAATCGCTTTATCCGTGAATTACCTGCAGATGCCGAAACCATTAATAATCGTCGTCAGGTTATCGGTGCTTGTTATTCACGGGTTTTGCCAACTCCGGTTGCAAGCCCGCAAAGAGTGGCTTATTCCAGGGAGGTCGCAGAGTTATTGGATTTAACTACCGATGTGTGTGAATCCGATGATTTTATACGGGTATTTGCCGGCAACCGCCTGGCAGCCGGCATGGAGCCTTACTCGACCTGTTATGGAGGACACCAGTTTGGCAACTGGGC
>NQJG01000084.1 GCA_002256465.1 Methylococcaceae bacterium NSP1-1
GTTTTAAAATCACTGTCAGAAAAGGTAGATCAATTAATCGTCGGTGGTGGTATTGCCAATACTTTTATTGCGGCCGCGGGTTTTTCAGTAGGCAAGTCGCTTTATGAAGCTGATTTAATAGAAGAAGCGCAACGTTTAATTTCCGCTGCCAAGCAAGCAGGCTCGGATATCCCGATACCTGTTGATGTGGTTTGTGCCAAAGAATTCTCTGAAACTGCAATCGCGACAATAAAGAAGGTTGAAGATGTTGAAGCCGACGATTTGATTCTGGATATAGGCCCGGATACTGCAAAACAGTATGCTGACTTGTTGAAATCCGCCGGCACTATTGTTTGGAATGGTCCTGTCGGTGTATTTGAAATCGAACAGTTCAGTCACGGCACACAAACACTGGCAACAGCCATTGCCGAAAGCAGTGCTTTTTCAATTGCTGGTGGCGGGGATACCTTGGCAGCTATTGACAAATACGGCATTAATGACCAGGTTTCATACACATCTACTGGCGGTGGTGCATTCCTTGAATTTCTTGAAGGTAAAGAATTACCTGCCGTTGCTATATTAAAATCACGCAGTTAGAAATAAATCAGGGAGTAATAAAGGCATTAATCTTGTACCTTGACCTTGCTTCCTGTAACTTGTACATTGGATTTACTATCAGCCTGATTAATCAGACTGATAACTTTTTACTTAAATTTGGGTTTAATAATGGCCAGAATTACTATCGAAGATTGTTTAGAACACGTAGAAAATCGTTTCAAACTGGTTTTGTTGGCGAGCACACGAGCACGCCAATTAAGCCATGGTGCGACTGAATTTCTTCCTCGCGGTAAAGATAAAGATACAGTTCTAGCCCCTTGCGTGAAATCGCAGCAGGTCATGTCACTACTGAGAATATCAATCTTCTTCATCGTGTCGGTGATACGCACGACCACAATCCCATGTTCTAAAACTTTGCATCTATGTCGAAAATAGCCGACACCATCGAGACAAAACGCCTTCAGGACGAACTGATTGAGCGTTTATGTGTGACCTTGTCAGGCTATTTAGATCAAGCTCAAATTAACGATTGTGTCCGCGCATATGAATTTAGCGCGGATGCTCATTCAGGTCAATTCCGTAAAAGTGGTGAATCTTACATATGTCACCCTCTCTCCGTCGCTATCACGCTTGCCGAGATGCGCATGGATGCCAGCGGCATCATGGCGGCAATTCTGCACGATGTCATTGAAGATACCCCAATCAGCAAAAAAGAACTGGCTAAACAGTTCAGTGAAGAAGTCGCAGAACTCGTTGATGGCGTTACTAAACTAACCCAAATTGACGGCAAATCTCAGAGTCGGGCTGAAGCACAAGCGGAAAATGTCCGTAAAATGTTTCTTGCTATGGGCAAAGACTTACGGGTAATTTTGGTCAAACTGGCAGACCGACTGCATAACATGCAAACGTTAGGCGTCATGCCTGCAGAAAAAAAACGCCGCATTGCGCGTGAAACTTTGGATATTTATGCCCCGATTGCCAATCGGCTGGGTATGAATAAAATCCGGCACAAATTGGAAGAGCTGAGTTTTCAAGCCATGTACCCATTGCGTTATGCCGTTTTGACTAATGCTATAAAAAAAGCACGTGGCAACCGCAAAAAAATAATCGACACCATTGAAAGTACGATAAAAATGCGTTTGGAAAAGTCCGAACTACATTGTGAAGTTTCAGGGCGGGAAAAAAATATTTATAGCATTTATCAAAAAATGCTCCAGAAAAAAGTATCTTTATCATCGATTTTTGATCTCTACGCTTTCCGGATTTTTTGTGATAATGTTGACTCCTGTTACCGCGCATTAGGTGTAATTCATAACTTGTATCAACCTATTCCAGGTCGCTTTAAAGACTATATCGCCCTACCCAAAGCCAATGGTTATCAATCCCTGCACACCACAGTCATTGGCTCTTATGGTGTCCCCATCGAAATCCAGATAAGAACTCACGAAATGCACCGCATGGCGGAATCGGGTATTGCTGCACACTGGCTATATAAATCCGATGACGATAAATCTGAAAAATTTCAGGCACGAGCAAATGAGTGGTTAAGAGATTTGTTGGAAATTCAGAAGACAGCGGGTGATTCTCTTGAATTTATTGATAATTTAAAGATTGACCTTTTCCCGCAGGAAGTTTTTGTGTTCACCCCCAAGGGGGGGATTATTAAAATACCCCGAGGCGCGACGATTATTGATTTTGCCTATGCAGTTCATACGGATATCGGCAATGCCTGTATTTCTGCCAGAATTGACAAACAACTGGTGCCATTGCAAACCAAACTGGAAAACGGCATGACAGTAGAGATTATTACTGCACCTTGGGCAAGGCCTAACGCACTTTGGCTCAATTACGTAACTACAGTAAAAGCACGCTCCAGTATCCGTAACCATCTGAAACATTTCAAACAGCAGGAAGCCATTAGTTTAGGTCGGCGGCTATTAGAAAAAGAACTGCAAACCCTGCATTTGCATCTGGAAAACATTGAGGAAATCCGAATACAGGCATTGCTGAAAGTTATGGCTATGCAGTCAATGAACGAATTACTGGAGGACATCGGCTTAGGCAACAAAATGCCGTTTTTAATTGCAAAACAACTTACTCAGGATGATATTAATGCCAATATTAAACTGGATGACACTGACAAAATCCGGCAAAACCCTCTAATTATTAAAGGCACCGAAGGCATGGTGATTACCCTGGCCAAATGTTGCAGGCCTATTCCGGGTGACTCTATCATAGGTTATTTTAATCCAGGCAAAGGCATTGTCGTCCATCATCACGAATGCCGTAACCGCTCTATAGTCAGAAAAAGACACACCAATTGGCTGGATGTTGAGTGGAGCCAGGATATAGCCGGCGATTTTCCCACCGAACTTCGTATCGACATACTTAATCAACGTGGGGCGTTGGCAACCATTGCTTCAACTATTTCCGAACTGGGTTCAAACATTGAGAACGTCACCGTTGTTGATCAGGATGACCGTGTTTGCGTCGACTTAATCACCCTGACAGTTAAAGATCGTATAAATTTAGCCAAAATCATGCGCCGCTTGAAAGATTTGCCCATCGTTTTAAAAATTACCCGGGTTAAGGGCTAGTTATCAAAATTAAAATGGCTTATCACTTAACCGCTCGAGCGGAAACAGCTATAACTAACAGGCTAACAGACTCCGCGAAACCCTGTCTATGTCGTTGAAATAGCTAATATTCCCCCTTCTTCTTTTATAAAAGCGAGCTACGTTTGTTTCTCTTGAATCCTGAAACGACAAGCACAATCACCCTTTGCCATACAACTTAACTGCTTAACCTCTTTGTCCAGTAAAGAAGACATCAGTGCTAAATCGAACGCACAAATTTCTATATGTTTCTGTGCCAGGTCGTGATAAATGCAATTATTGGCCCGTATAACCGATTTGCTGCTTTCAGATTCAATTTCTGTCGTCACCTGAAATCCCAGATTTGCCATAATTAATAACAGCTCTTCTATGCGGTCATTCAGGTTTTTTCCTTCAAATTGGCTACGCAAACTATTTGCCAGTCTAATGCCTAATCTCTGCATGTAATCCTTAAAACCTTCAGCACCCATCTCCTGTCGCAATTCACTAAGAATTAAATCGGAAAACCAGGCATATTGTTTTGGAAAATAATTAATGCCCTTATCAGTAATTCCGTAAATGACTACGGGGCGTCCAGCGGTTTTATTTAGAGCATTTTTTTTAATATAGCCGTCTCCCTCAAGACCAACAAGATGTTGTTGGACTGCGGCTCTAGAAAAGTCCATTACTTTTGCGAGTGCATCAATACTTAACCCCACCCTGTTTTCCAGTAACAGCTGAAGAATATGATGCTGTCGAAGGCTTATATTTTGTAGCATAAGAGATTCGATTATGAGGTTTGTCAGGTGCATTAAAACATTAATCAATTATGCCATATAAATCTTTTACAAGTTAAATATTGTATAGCTTTTTAGGTTGTTATAAACTCTCTCCCGAGCAAAAATTGCTTAATGAGAATTAAAAACATAATACTGGAGACAATGATGAGCGCAACACCAGAAACAACCACAGGCAATACATTATATGACCAAATCGGTGGTGCAGCAGCTGTAGATGCCGCCGTTGATATTTTTTATCGCAAAGTACTATCGGATTACCGAATTAACCGTTTTTTCGACGATATTGATATGGAAGAACAGGCCGTCAAACAAAAGGCTTTTTTTACTATGGCATTTGGCGGACCGAATACCTATACCGGAACAGATATGCGCAATGCGCATGCACGCCTGGTTAAGATGGGGTTAAATAACGACCATTTTAATATAGTCATGGAGCACTTGGGGGCGACAATGAAGGAGCTAAATGTTCCTCCTGAGCTTATCGCCCAGGCTGCCGCAATTGCTGAAAGCACGCGTAATGACGTATTAGGTAAATAAGCCTCAATATCAAGTAAAGAATATGCTGGGCATACACTCGGCATAATTGCCATTGCAGCTTTTTAGATACTGAAAAAAACCTGTTGAAAGTTGGGTTAATGATAGCTAAACCCAACACAACCAAAAGTTGTCGGGTTACCTTGCACTAACCCGACCACACAATTTCGGATATTAGGGCTGTTCAAAACATCACACTGGCCGAATCTAAATTCGCCAGTCAACAGGATGAGACTGTATTAGAAACTTTATCAAGGAGCAACATATCTGAATTGCAACGGCAAGCAATTAACCCAACATTTTCTCGTTACCACACACCAGAGCGTAAACCGAATAACACGTATTTAGGCGATTAACGTTTTTAACCAATAGGTATTTCTACCAATTGTAAAAACGAATTTTATCCTATACGATAAATCTTCTTCTGCCATTCAAACTGAATTTTTCGCTTTATGGATTAAAGTTCAGCATGCTCCGACTATTGACTTAATGCTAATGCTTGGCTGAAGTTTATTGGTAATCTAAAAAAGTGCAAGTCGCTATAGTCTAGCGTAATCCGATACTATTTCATCAAGGGTGTATTGCCCCTATTATCCATCAACGCTGCACACATTATGCGTTAGCACTTAAATTGAGAAATGAGGAGAGAAGATAATGGTTAAATCCAGTTCTAAAAAAAAAAATAATAAGTCAGGGAAGGATTTACCAAAGAAGAAAACTCGGTCCCTGCATGTGACTGCTGAGGTCATTGAGGAAGATAAAATCTCAGCGACTACTGATACACAGGACGATGCCGCAACAAAATCAAAAAAGTTCGCATTAAAGTTCGCTTTTTTGAAGGACAAGCTTGAACTGGATACCAGAACCGAACTGAATAAATCAGCAGCTACATCTATTCTGGACAACCAAACAGGCTCTGCTTGTGATGAAATAACTGAAGATCAGACAGTCCCCAAAAAACCGACTATTACGCCTGGCTCCTATAGCGAACACCTGCTTCAGGAAAAATGGGGCACGCGAGACAGAGCCTTGAACTTTTACGACCGGCAAGTGCTGGATTTCCTGGCACCAAAGATGCAAGAATTTATAGCCCGTCAGGAATTTCTGTTTGTCGCCACAGCCGACCGTAATGGAGAATGCGACTGCACATCAAAATTCGGAA
>NQJG01000085.1 GCA_002256465.1 Methylococcaceae bacterium NSP1-1
AGCAGTACAGCGACCAGCCACAATAGCCATCGATTTTGCTTTTCTGAATCCATATCAGAGCTGATGTATGGATTTTTTAAAATATGACTATTCATTAACTTGAATTCCGTATTTTTCAAACAACGTATATAGTGTGGGACGTGTTACCCCAAGGAGCCTTGCTGTATTTGAAATATTGTTATTGGAGTGTGTCAGCGCCCTTTTGATAGCTAACGTTTCAGCTGCTTCTCGAACCTCTTTTAAATTGAATGGCATTGAAACATCAATGCTTTTCTCTAGTTCCAAATCATCAAAGGTGATGTTGGTGTCATCTGTCATAATCACTGCGCGTTTGATTTTATTTTCAAGTTCCCGAATATTCCCTGGCCATGAATAGGTTTCAATAGCTTGTGCGGCTTCCTTGCTAAAGCTTTTTATTTTCTTATTATGTAATTCACAAAAGCGTTTTAGAAAAGCGGTGGCAATGGTAATTGCATCGCCTTCTCTTTCTCTTAGCGGGGGAATATTAATTGTTATTTCACTTATTCGATAATATAAATCTAGTCTGAATTTACCGTCATTGATCAGAGTTTGCAGGTTTTGGTGAGTGGCACAAATAATGCGTACATCAACCGGAATTTCTTGCCTTCCACCAACCCGTTCTATGGTCCTTTCTTGAAGAAAACGTAATAACTTGGATTGTAATGAAAAAGGAAGATCACCGATTTCATCCAGAAAGAAGGTGCCATTATGAGCATATTCGATTTTACCTTTTGTTTGTTGAGAAGCTCCGGTAAAAGCTCCTTTTTCATAGCCAAACAACTCACTTTCAAGCAGATTTTCAGGAATGGCAGCACAATTTACAGCAACAAAAGGCTTGACGGACCGATCGCTTAATCGGTGAATGGCTTTAGCGAGCACTTCTTTGCCTGTGCCACTTTCACCCAGTAACAAGGTGGTGACACTGGTTGGAGCAATTTTTTCTACCTTGCGACAAAGCTCCTGCATTTTTTTGCACGAAGCAATAAGGCCCGCTAAAGGTTCTGCTGATTTTTGTTGAAGTGCTAAATGTTCATTTTCCAGTTCACTGAGTTTAAAGGCGCGTTCGATGATCAAATTTAAAACATCGATATCAATAGGTTTTTGATAGAAATCATAAGCACCCATTGCCACGGCTTGGATAGCATTTTCCCGGTCATCATTTCCCGTGACAACAATTACCTTGGTGGCAGGAGCAAGTTCCAAAATTTCCTGGAGTGCCTTGAGACCTTCACTCGCATTAGCAGGGTCTGGAGGCAATCCCAAGTCAAGCGTGACAACACTGGGCATATAACGCCTTAAAGCTGTAATCGCCTCGCTTCTATTACCGGCGATAACAGTTTGATAACATTCAAAAGACCATTTTAATTGTTTTTGCAGTCCCGGATCATCCTCTACAATGAGTAAAACTTTTCTATCGTCCAAATTTATTACCTTCTGATTAATCCGATTAAATAATTTTTTTGTATACCATGAGGAATTATTTTTAAAATAAAATTATAGACAATCCAGAGGAATTATTTTTTATCATTAAACTAGCCATGGGTTAATGAGTTATCAACCATTGTTCCAGCATAATTAATAACCAAATCATTACGCCATAGTAAGAGGCATGACCATCCTGATGTAACTGGATGAGATTTTTTATATACGCGGGGTTTAAATAGCCCCGCTTTTCAATACTCTCCAAGTTCGCTTCGGCAAATTGTTTCAGCTCTTTATCGTGACTCATCCAAACACCAAAGGGCAAACCGAAGCCTTGTTTACTTTTGGCAAGCGTTTTTTTAGGTAGAAAACTCTGCAAACTTTCCCGATAAAAGGAACGCAGCTCAAAACCCTGCATTAACCATTTGGATGGTATTATAGCTGCAAATTCTAGCAGATTTTGCTGCAACATGGGGTATTGCACGTCTATACCGGCAAGCTCGCACATTCGGTTGACTTTTCTAAGATCATTATCCGCCAGTGTGAATTTGTCATCTAAAAACAACATCCGTTTAATCAAATCATCGGAAGATGTCCGGTTATAGGTATATCTGAGATTTTGTACAGGCAAGTCAGGATCAATTTGTTTGAGAAAATCCTCGGAGAAAATTTCTGCCAACGGGGTTCGATGTAGAAAGTTATACGTTTCCATACGGTCAGGCATAGCGATTTTAGCCTGCTCGATGTAGCTTTTTACTTTTCTGAGCGGCGGTAGATTAAACGCCAGAGGTTCTAATAGTGTCTTGGCAAATCCGGGTACATGGCGGTACAAATCAAATACCTTTTGCTTGGCGTAGCGGGCATTACCGGAAAAAATCTCGTCTCCTCCATCACCCGCTAATAACTGCGTCATGCCCTGCTCACGAGCGAATTTAGCGCAATAGTAAGCAGGAATAGCGGAGGCATTTCCAAAGGGTTCATCATACGCTTGTGCGATTAACGGTATCGCCAGCAATACATCGCCGGGAGTAACATAGTATTCATGCAGATTCACCTTAAAATGGGCTGCCGTCGCTCTGGCATATTCCATTTCATCATAGCCATCGGCATTAAATCCCATGGTAAATGCATCAATTGGTCGGTTCGATATTTTTTGATAGAACCCGGTGACAGTACTACTGTCCAGACCACCACTCAAGAAGGCTCCAGTTTGGCGGTCGGGGGCGCAGGCCGAGACCGATTGTTCCAATTGAGGCGGCAATTGTGCAAGCAGTTCTTTTTTTGAACAGCTACTGTCGTGATAGCGTAACTGCCAGTAGAAATCGCGGACAACCTGTCCGTTATTGAATTCTAAAAACTCGCTGGGCTGAAGTTTTGAAACACCACTGTAAATGCTTCCAGGACTTGGAATCATATGAAAATACAGGTAATTGAAGATTGCTTGTGGATCGATTGCCGTTTTAACGCCGGGATGAGCAATAATTTGATCGAGCTGAGAACCGAAAACCAGCAGTCCGTTTTGGCAATAATAAGCCAGTGGTCGAATACCGACTCGATCAATCGCCAGTAAGGCATAACGACGTTCAGGTTCCAGCAAACAAAAGGCAAAGGGCCCCTGAATTTTATCCAGTACTGAGCGGCCGTGACGTAAAAACCCCTCAGCTAACGCTTGGGCTGCACCGTGGTTTTTTGCAACCTCTGCTAATGTAGAGTCCTGCCATTGCGGTAAGCCTTCAAGGATTACCAGTAATTGGGATGATTGATAAACAGAGGGAGCTAGATTGATACCATGACCAGCCGCCTCGGCCATTTTATGGTGAATAACAACGCTTGGGGATGCTGCCGTTAAACATCTGGACGCGGCGCGTTGACTGTCAACCCAATTGGATGAGGAGGGTGTTTCCGCTGTTGTTGATAACCAGCCGTAAATAGAGCTCATATTGATTTTCCTGGAGTTATCGTAAATAGATTCTACCGCTCCTGCTTGTGCAAGATTAGAAATTGACCGTGATTATCTCATCATTGCTAAGTTTCTGTAATCGTTTAAAATAATTTCATGCAAAAAAACACTGAGCCAAATAAACACCTTTTAAACGATTTCTCTGCTGCCGATAAAGAGCAGATAGAGCGCGCCTTGGCGATTATCGAACGTATTCCAGACGACCCTCATTATCATCGTCCCAAGGGAGTTGAGGTGGCTGCTATTCTAAGGGATTACAATGTCGATTTGAAAACCCTACTCGCGGCAATATTAAGCGACCCGCGTGTACCGCAGTTAACGCCTCAACCTGATATCAAGGAACAGTTTGGCGATACGGTCGCGGCGCTGGTAAAAGATGTCAACTGGCTAAATAAATTGACAGTTTATACGCCCGAAATGACCAAAAAGCCCAATCAGGCAGAAACGTTGCGGCGGATGCTATTGTCCATGACCCAGGATGTCCGGGCAGTGCTAATCAAACTGGCTTACCGGATTCATCGGCTGCGAAATTTGCCGAAAGAATCGTATGAGCTCCGTCACTTTATCTCCCGGGAAACACTGGATATATATGCTCCAATTGCCAATCGTCTAGGTATTCATCAGTTTAAATGGGAGCTTGAAGATATGGCTTTCCGGTATTTAGAACCGCAAGCGTATCGCCAGATTGCCAAATCCCTTGCCAATAATCGAGTGCAACGGGAAAACTGCATTAATGGTTTTATTGAACTGTTACAACAACACCTCGCCGAAGAAAACATAGCCAGTACTTGTTATGGTCGTCCCAAACATATTTACAGCATCTGGAAAAAAATGCAGCGTAAACATTTGGGCATAGACGAACTATATGACCTGTTAGCCGTACGCGTAATTGTCGATAATTTAACCCACTGTTACGCCGTATTGGGCATAGTTCATAGCTTATGGCAATACATTCCCAAAGAATTCGATGATTACATCGCAAACCCCAAGGAAAACGGCTATCAATCGTTGCACACGGTTATTTTAGATCCGAAAGGTAATCGTATTGAGGTACAAATCCGCACCCAGGACATGCACGATTATGCTGAACTCGGCGTTGCCGCGCACTGGTCATATAAAGAAGGCGGCAAACAGACGGCGGCGATGGAAAAAAGTGTTGCTACATTACGCAAATTGCTGGAAGAAAAGCAGGGAGATGAAGCTTTAAGCGATGATTTTCGTAGCGAATTATTTAACGACAGAGTTTATGTTTTAACTCCTGCTGGTAAATTAATTGATCTGGTTAAGGGTTCAACACCGCTGGATTTTGCTTATGCTGTTCATACCGAAATCGGTCATCGTTGCCGTGGCGCAAAAATAAACGGCCGGATTGTGCCGTTGACCTACACTCTGAAATCCGGCGAACAGGTCGAAATTCTAACTACTAAAGAAAGTGCGCCCAATCATAATTGGATAGACCCGAATTGAAAAGCTGGTTCAGAAATCAGCAGCAAACGGAAAACATAGCTCGGGGTAAGGCGATTCTGGACAAGGAAAATCAGCGGTTGGGAATAAAAGCGCTGAACCTGGATGACATGGTTAGCCATTTTAAACAACACGATACCGACGCCTTACTTGAAGCGATCGGCCGTAGCGATATTAATAGTCGCCAGCTTGCCGGGTTTTTAAAAATACCCGAGCTGGAAGAAATGCCCATAAACGTCCGGCCTAAAAAGGCTCCGGCAAAATCGGTCGTTTCTGTTGCGGGTATTGATAATGTGCAAACTTCTTTTGCCCACTGTTGTTCCCCTGTTCTAGGCGATGACATCATCGGTTATATTTCTCACCATAAAGGGATTACCGTTCACCGCACGGATTGCAAAAACGTCACGCAGTTGAGCCTTGAAAAACAGACACAGCTTATTACGGTAACGTGGGGTGCAAAAAAAGCCAGCCATGCCGTACCTATTGTGATTCATGCCTTTAATGCACAGAATTTGTTAAATAATGTATCGCAGATTTTAGCGCAGTCCAAAATTCATATTTTTAATGCGTCTTTAAATACACATCCTGATTTCTCAGCCATTCTAAATTTGACTATTCAAATAGAAAATACCGATCAATTAAGTCTGGTTCTGAGTAAAATAAATTGTCTGCCTAATATAGTTCAAGTTAGGCGAAAAACTTGATGTGGTTTATGACGCAAGGATGTATCTTTAGCCTCACTGCCATGAAGTCAAGGCATGTTATTGTGTTG
>NQJG01000086.1 GCA_002256465.1 Methylococcaceae bacterium NSP1-1
ATTGGGGTTGTTATTGGTATGGGCTTTAATATTATTGACAAAATTGTAGGACACATCGGATTAATTTATGACCTGAATCCTCTATTAATGGCATTTATTCCCAGTCTGACTGTTTTAGCGCTGGCACTATTTGCCGTGAAGCGGGTGCAAGGATAGTTTATTCTCAAATTCAATGGGAGGAATGTTAATTGACTATAGTTTCAAAATTACTTATTTTCTGCTACGGCTTACCCGCGCTTGACTTCTTGATTGTCGAGTTTGCCGCCATAGGCGAAGGTCGCTTCCTTCAGCAAGACAATATCGGACTGAATCGCCTGGAATAGCCACAGAGCTGAAATAAAGCCAGAAAAACCAACAAATCCACAAATTCCTAAAAGTATTGTAGCCCAGCGTGATACAATTGAAGGACCGAGGATGAGTCCCAGCGCTAACACAATCATCGGCAAAGCCCCGGCCATTGCCAGATACCGCCACCTCCAGGAGTCAACACGGTTTAGAGTAGCAACATCGTCCCAGGCAACTAAGCCTGGACTGAGAAATGACGGGTAGAACACATGTGTGCATAGCCACGTCACAATCAAGAAAGGGTAAGTCGCGACAAAAATGCCGCACATGGCTAGTGAAGTGATGAAGTAGACGTAGTCGCGAAATTCCAATGTACCAATCATTAATGGATAAATCGGCCCCGCCACGATCCATATGCACGCGCTGATAAGTGCGGCATATTGCCCTAACAGCAAGCAACGTCGTCGTAAAAATGTCAAGGATTCTTGAGGTGCAACCTTGCCCCTGACTAAGTCAGCTAGGCCGTGGCTTACGGGTCTGACAAAAATGATGAATATTGCTATGCCCGTCAAAAACCCGATGCTATTCACAAGTACCGCCCAAAGCTGAAAGTAGTTTTCCGCCTGCTCGACCCCTCGTCTAGCCATAGGATGCACGATAACCTCCAGGTTGAACAGATAGTTAAATAGAAGACTAACAATCACCATAAGCATTAAAGGATAGCGGCTTGCTAAATCGTGCCACCTGTTCGCCTTTGGTCCGAGCCGAGACCAGTTCTTAGTCAGCTCGCGCAACGGTTTGATTCTCTCTGGAACATCCAGGTAGTGCGATTGAATTGAGGTAATTGCCTCGAATTCAGTTAACGCCTCTTGCCAATGCCCCCGATCCAGATTGACCAATGCAGCGGAATACAGGCGTGCGACTTTCGGTTCCACTGTAATTCTTTCTATGGCAGCGAATAATCGGGCTATGTCGTCGTCCCAACGATCATATGTAAGAGTAATGCCTTCCAATGTGCTCAGCTGCTTAAGTTCATTAGGAAGTTCGTCAGCCTTCGGCATCTTGGCATTTTCTAACAAAACTGGAATTATCGGAATCTTACGCTCCAGGGCGGCGTTAATCTCAAGACGCACAAAGTCAGTAAGATTTTCTATTCGACGTTGTCCATTTTCATCCCGTAACTCGATCCAGTTTGGGCCAATAAGCGCAAGCAACAGTTCGCAATTTCTAACCGCCTCATTGATAATAATTGGAAAATCGCTCCCAGCCGCAATGTCTTCCATGTCCAGGAAGACTTGCTTACCCCCGAAGGTATTGCGCATATCGCTCAGGAGCGCTCTGACGTAGCCAGGCGAATCCGCACGTCGGTAGCTAATGAAAATTGAGCCTTTGAAACTATGATTTTTCAACATATCATCACCAGGAATGTTAGTAGATTGCTAAAAAAAACAGTAGATAAAGACCAATTCACTCTGTGTCTCCAATAGGTGCAGCAAACGCATCAGCAACCAATTCCTTTACATTATCGCCCGTTAGCGACTCTAAAAATGCGGTTAAATCGGCTATTTCCGGCTCAGTTAAATTCAATGGTTTGATTAATGGATCAAGATTTTCATTGGCTATGCCGCCATGATTATAAAATTCTACTACCTGTTGAAGCGTTTCAAAAGTTCCGTTGTGCATGTAAGGTGCTGTTAAACTGACGTTGCGTAACGATGGGGTTTTATATTTCCAGCGGTCTTCCGGTTTTTGTGTAACTTCATATCGGCCCAGGTCATTGGGCTTGGTTTCGGCGACTGCAGTAATTACTGTAGCGGCTACTTCTACATAAACTCCCGGCGCTACCTGCACACGTTGAGTTATGTCTGTTTTGCCCATCGCTTCAGCATAGCCAATGCCGGTGTTATGGTTGTTATTATCGGTAAATAATGCATGGTTCCTGGTAATGGAGTGGCAACTGGAGCAGTTGGCTTTACCGTTAAACAATTGAAAACCACGTTGCGCTTTTGCGTCCAGTGCTTGTTTATCTTTTCCGTAATACCAACGATCAAAGGCTGAATTGGCGGAGTTAAGTGTCCGCTCATAACTGGCAATGGCCATTCCGACGGTTTCCATGCTGGGTTCTTTGCCGAATGCCTCCTTAAACAGGCCGTTGTAATCCGCACTGTTGTTGATCTTTTCGATGACGTAGCCTATGGACGGATTAGCCATTTCATTGTGGGCCAATAACGGCGCCCATATCTGTTGCTCCAAAGTCGTTTCACGGCTGTCATGAAACAGCGACCGGGCATAAGCGATATTATATAAAGTGGGCGAATTGCGCCTTACCGTGCGGCCTTCAATGCCGACGGCTGTAGCCATTTCATTGCTGGTAAAGCCTTGTTCGGGAACATGGCACATGGCGCAAGAGAAAGTGTTATTAAGCGACAAGCGACGGTCATAAAATAGTTTTCGCCCTAAGCTGATTTTCTCTTTGGTTAATGGATTATTTGCCGGTACGGGAACGGCAGGTAGGCCTAATGGTGGTTTTTTTACGGTTTTTAGTAAATTTGTAGCCTGTCCAACACGATCGGTTAACGCGATAGAGTGCGTATGATAATCACCGTGTTCGTAATTTGATTTATTGTCACCCGGCGAATACAAATCAGGGCGGACAACATTTTTTTGCGCGTTCAAATGTGTCGCCGCCTGTTTTGGTTCAGTCTGCAATAAGGTTTTAATGTCGTTAATCAGGGTATCTGGGTGTAAAAATGCAACGCTGTAGATATTGCGTAATTGTTTGTTTTTGTCGATAAGGTAAACGCGCAGGATATGAGAAAAAGTGCCGGTAAATTGACCTTGAGCATCATAAACTTTCTGAATGTTTTGCTTGTAGTGCTCCAGTATCGGTTGTAAATCCTGTTCGGATTGAGTAGTCAAAAAGCGCCATTCGACTCCATTGCCCTGTAACTCCTGTGCATAGTGTTGCATCATTTCAGGGGTATCGTGTTCAGGGTTAAAACTCAACGTTACCAGTCTTAGTTTTTCTGCCAATTCCGGTTCCTTTTTCAGACGGTTTTTAATTTTATGCAAGACCGCAGTCGCCAGCGGGCAGCCATTGATATCGCTACAGGTCGAATAAATAAAGCTAAGCAGGACGACTTTATCACCCATTAGACTGTGTAATGTTAAGGCATTGCCTTGCGTATCGAGCACTTTACCATCAGCGGCAGAACCCAATGCGGGAAGCGTGTACGATCCGGGCTCCGGTGCAGTAAATTCCAGAGTTCCATAGCCTGGTGCAAGTATTTGCTGTTGTGATGGTGGCTTGGTATCTGCTTGAGAATAGTTAATTGCAAATACACTCAGTATTACAAGTCGTAGTATTAATAAGTTCAGTTTGTTCATAAAACCTCAAGTGAATAGAAAAGGTTTTTGCTTGTTTAGCTTATTTAAAGTAACCAGAGGTTCTGTTTTTTACATCTGCTTGTCAATATGTTTTTGAATGTAATGTTAGCAACTGGATGTACAAAAGTTAATTTTGATTTCAATACAGCAACTAGCTAGCAGACGCTCGCTATATATCATAGATCCGCACTAACACATGGCGATGTACCTTGCGTATTGCGATACAAAGCTTAGCGCTGAATTTTGTTTGGGATGGATGCTTGAATTAGGCAAAATCCAACCCCATCATGACTCTGCACAGTCAATAATGGCTTAAACATTGCTTTTATTGGGGCCAAATATAAAAATGCCGGGTGTTTTATCTGTAATAAAACCATTAGACGGTATATAATCGAACGTTTTGATTCAATCATTTACTAAATTCACACCGGAAAAAAACATGCTGGGTAAGCTGGTTAAATTTGTTGTAGGGAGCCGTAACGACAGGCTGGTAAAGAAGAAAAAGAAGGTGGTCAAGAAGATCAACGCTTTGGCTTCGGAATACGAAAAATTATCTGATGAGGCATTAAAAGCAAAAACTCAGGAGTTTCGTGATCGTCTGGCGCAAGGTGAAAAACTGGATAATTTGATTCCAGAAGCGTTTGCAGCGGTCAGAGAAGCCTCTTCACGAGTCTTTGGCATGCGTCATTTTGATGTGCAGCTGATAGGCGGCATGATGCTTCATGACGGTAAAATCGCGGAAATGAAAACCGGTGAGGGTAAAACCTTGATGGCAACCTTGGCCGCCTATTTGAATGCCTTGCCGGGACGCGGTGTACATGTTGTTACGGTGAATGACTACCTGGCCAAGCGCGATTCTGAATGGATGGGCAGGCTTTACGCTTTTCTGGGGATGACGACGGGAGTCATCATCAGCCAAATGGAACATGCGCCAAGACGTGAAGCTTATGCAGCAGATATTACTTACGGTACCAATAACGAATTCGGTTTTGATTATCTGCGTGACAACATGGCTTTTAGTCTGGAGCAAAAAGTCCAGCGCGATTTAAGCTTCGCTATTGTTGATGAGGTGGATTCTATTCTTATCGATGAGGCAAGAACACCGCTGATCATTTCCGGGCCGACTGAAGAAAGCACTGAAATCTATATTAAAGCCAATGAAATCATACCGTTTCTGACCAGACAGGAAAGTGAAGAACAGCCTGGCGATTATACTGTTGATGAAAAGACACGGCAGGTATATTTGACCGAAGCAGGCCATGAGCGCGTTGAACGCTTGATGCTTGAACATGGTTTAATGACTGAAGGAACCAGCCTTTATGATGCATCTAATATTCGCCTGATGCACTATCTGAATGCGTCATTGCGTGGACATGTATTATTCAAGAAAGACGTTGATTACATTGTCGCGAATAATGAAGTTATTATCGTTGATGAGTTTACCGGCCGGATAATGCCTGGTCGGCGCTGGTCTGAAGGATTACATCAGGCTATTGAAGCGAAAGAACATGTAACCATTAACAGTGAAAACCAGACGCTGGCTTCAATTACCTTCCAGAACTATTTTCGATTGTACGACAAACTTTCAGGCATGACCGGTACAGCCGATACCGAAGCGTTTGAGCTGAACAAGATTTATGGGCTTGAAGTCGTCGTTATTCCAACGCATCGCCCCATGATTCGCAGGGATTTGGGTGACGTGGTTTACTTGACCGCTGACGAGAAATATATCGCTGTTGCGGATGATATTAAAGATTGTGTCAGTCGTGGACAGCCTGTTTTAGTGGGAACCACATCGATTGAAAACTCTGAACGGCTCTCCGCATTGCTGAAAAAACAGGGAATCGCACACGAAGTGCTTAATGCCAAGCAACACGAGCGTGAAGCCCATATTATCGAACAGGCAGGTATGCCGGGCGCAGTTACTATCGCAACCAATATGGCAGGTCGGGGTACTGATATTGTACTGGGCGGCAATCTGGACGCAGAACTGAGGGCTTTAGGTGAAGATGCCAGTGATGCTGAAAAAGAAAAGG
>NQJG01000087.1 GCA_002256465.1 Methylococcaceae bacterium NSP1-1
TGCACGAAGTCAATGCGCTCGATAAATCGGGCAAGCTTACCGAAGTCGGCAAACAGTTGGCAAAATTTCCGACTGACCCGAAACTCGCGCGTATGCTGCTCGCCGCTGGGCATGAGCATTGTTTGACTGAGGTCGCCATTATTGTGTCGGCGTTAAGCGTGCAGGACCCGCGCGAAAAACCCGCCGATAAAATGCAGCAAGCCGATGCCAAACATGCGGCATTTCGTCATCCGGAATCTGATTTTTTAACGCTGTTAAACATTTGGAATACCTTTGAGGAACAGAAAAAACACCTGTCCAACAGCAAACTCCGTAAATATTGCACCGATAATTTCCTGTCTTACATAAGAATGCGGGAGTGGTTTGATATTCACGCTCAGATTATGCAGGTGATTAAAGGCGATTTAAAAATGCATCCGAACACCGATGATGCCGGTTATGAAAAAATTCATCGCGCCTTATTAACGGGTTTGTTATCCAACATCGGTTTTCGGCATGAACAATACGAATATTTGGGCGGACGCGGTTTAAAATTTTTTATTTTTCCGGGCTCGGGCCTGCATAAAATAAAGCCCAAATGGATCATGGCGGCGGAGCAGGTTGAAACCAGCAAGGTTTACGCCCGCAATGTCGCCAGAATTGAACCGGAATGGATAGAACAATGCGCTGAGCATCTGGTTAAGCACAACTATTATGATCCGCATTGGGCAAAGAAAAGTGCGCGTTGCATGGTCTCTGAGCGCACCTTGCTATACGGCTTGACGTTGCAAGCCGGACGCAAGATTCCCTATGACCATGTGGATCCCAAGGCCGCCAGAGAGATTTTTATCCGCTCAGCGCTGGTCGATCATGATTATCACAGCAATGCGCCGTTCTATGTTGCCAATCAAAAACTGCTCGAAGAAGTGGGCATGATTCAGCATAAAGGCCGCCGTGTTGATCTGGTTGAGGATGAACAGTGGCTTTATCAATTCTACGATAATAAATTGCCGCCCGAAATTGTCAGCGGCATTACTTTGGATACCTGGCGTAAAACAGCGGAAAGAGCTAATCCCAAAATCCTGTTTTTAACCAAAGAGGATTTAACGCGTGAACAGGAGGAAAATTATGTCAATGAATGGGATTTTCCTGATAGCAAGAAAATAGGCAATCTGACCATTTCGTTGCAATACCGCTTTGAACCCGGTCACAATGAGGACGGGGTGACGGCAATTATTCCTGTGCATCAATTAAACCAGGTTTCCCAAGCCCCTTTTGATTGGCTGGTACCTGGTCTGTTGGAGGAAAAATGTATCGCCTTGATTAAATCCCTGCCCAAGCAAATCCGGAAACATTTTGTCCCTGTGCCGCAAACAGTCAAGCAGTGCCTGGAAATTGAACCCGATTTTAAGGGCACGTTGCAGGAATGGTTGGGCAATCGGCTACGTAAATTGACTGGCGAAGCAATTCCTTTGAATGTCTGGAATACGGACGGGGTGCCTGATCATCTGAAAATGAATTTCAGAGTCGTAGATGATCAAGGTAAGTTGTTGGATTACGGCAGGGATTTAAAAAAATTACAGCTTAAATATACCGCCAAGGCTGAGGACAGCTTTGACCAGATCGCCGCTGATGAACTGAATTATACGGGTTGCATTCAATGGGCGTTTGATGATTTGCCCGATACCTATCAATTTATCCAGAAAGGACAAACTTTTATCGGCTTTCCGGCCATAATTGACGAAGGCGATGCAGTAGGCGTTCGTATTTTTGACACTGAGCAGAAAGCATCGTTGCAGCACCAGGCGGGTTTAATCCGTTTGTTTCAATTGCAATTGCGCAAAGAATGCACCTATATCATCAAAAATATGCCGCAATCGGCAACGGCGGAATTAACTTACAATCGCTTACCAAAGCATCCCATAATATCGACGTCCACAGGCAAAAACTTGGGAGCAAGTGCATCGTATAAAGAAGACATGTTGTATTTAATTCTGTACAGTGCATTTGTTGAGGGTAGAACCCTGCGCACTCAACAGGCGTTTGAGCAATGTTTACAACAAAACAAATCAGGACTGATTAGCACTGCGAATGAAGCGGGAAAAATCGCGCTGGAGATAATGGCGCTTTATGGCACGATCAAAACACAATTGAAACACCTCAACGCTAATGATCCTTTAGCAAAAGATATTAATGACCAATTGGATTTACTCATATATGCAGGTTTTATTCGAAATACGCCTTACCAGCAGCTTAAAGCTATTCCGCGTTATCTGAAGGCAATACAGTATCGCCTTGATAAATTTGATAATAATCCACTAAAAATCCAGGAAGTCAGTCGTTATTCAACACGTTTCTGGAAAGATATAGAGAAAAAAGAAAAAAAAGACACTGTTATACCGGAACAAGACCCATTCCGCTGGGCAATTGAAGAGTTCCGGGTTTCGTTGTTTGCCCAGCAACTTAAAACAGCTTACCCGGTTTCTGCAAAACGTATGGATAAAGCCTGGGATGAACGCGATTAAGGCTTGCAGGATTTAGGTGTTAGTTATCTTTAGTTTGTTTAGCAACTAGGTTTTATGGATAATGTACCTATGATTTTAAGATTTTCAATAGATTCAAGAGTTTCAACAAAAGGTTGACGATATGACAGAACTGATGAGTAGCGGAGTCGAATTGATGTTTGCCGGAATGGGCATTGTGTTCCTGTTTTTGACCATGCTGGTGGTTGCTATCAATATTATGTCATCATTGGTGCAGCGTTTTTTTCCAGATGCGCCAATACAGGTGACAACTGCTACCACGGTATCCAGCGGCATTGATAAAAGCATCATTGCTGCGATCGCTGCAGCGGTGCATCAGCACCGAAACAAGCATAAACAAAGTTAAGAATTTAGGTTGGATGACTATATAATCCAGCCATTATTATTTTATATTAAACGCATTCAAACGACCCATTAGGTCAATGTTTAAAAGCCTACAAAGGTTCCCGGAGAAATATTAAGAATGGCCAAAGATAAAAAAAAGCCCCTAGCCATCACAGAAGTTGTCTTGCGTGATGCTCATCAATCAATCTTAGCCACTCGTTTACGCATAGAAGATATGCTGCCGATTTGTGAAAAACTCGACCAGATCGGTTACTGGTCAATCGAATCGTGGGGCGGAGCAACTTTTGATGCCTGCATACGTTATCTGGGCGAAGATCCTTGGGAAAGATTGCGTTTGCTGAAAGCGGCAATGCCTAAAACGCCACAGCAAATGCTGCTGAGGGGACAAAATATTTTAGGCTATCGTCATTATGCCGATGATGTGGTTGATAAGTTTGTCGAACGTTGCGCTGTCAACGGTATTGATGTTTTCCGTATCTTTGATGCGATGAATGACATGCGTAATATCGAACATGCTGTAAAAGCGGTACTCAATGCCGGTGCTCATGCTCAAGGGACTATTTCCTACACCACCAGTCCGGTACACACTCTGGATACGTGGGTCAATCTGGGCAAACAAATTGAAGATATGGGGGCACATTCTATCTGTATTAAAGACATGGCTGGTTTGCTTAAGCCTTATGAAGCCTTTGAGCTGGTTAGCCGTTTGAAAAAAAGCACTAAAATTCCCCTTCATTTGCATAGTCATGCTACGACCGGTTTAAGTGTGGCAAGCATAATCAAAGCCGCTGAAGCAGGCATTGATATTGTCGATGCTGCCATTTCATCACTGAGCATGACTTATAGTCACAGCGCAACCGAGACCATTGTCGCCAGTCTTGAAGGTACTGACCGGGCTACTGGTTTAGATTTGGTTAAATTGGAAGAAATTGCACATTATTTCAGAGATATCCGGAAAAAATATGCCCAATATGAAGGCAGCCTTAAAGGGGTGGATGGACGTATTTTGATTTCTCAAGTCCCTGGCGGCATGTTGACTAACATGGAGAGCCAATTAAAAGAGCAGGGCGCAGCTGACAAGTTCGATGAAGTGATGCGCGAAATTCCACGTGTACGAGAAGATTTGGGTTTTATTCCACTCGTTACTCCAACCTCACAAATCGTGGGTACACAAGCGGTTATAAATGTCATAAATGGTGAACGCTATAAAACCATTACCAAAGAAACGGCGGGATTATTGAAAGGAGAATACGGAGCAACCCCGGCGCCAGTGAACAAACAATTACAAGACCGAGTGCTCGAAGGTGCGCAACCCATTACCTGTCGCCCGGCCGATTTAATTGAGCCGGAAATGGACAAATTGATTGCTGAGGTACAGGAAAAAGCTAAAGCTGAAGGCGTTAAACTCGTTAAAAATATCGAAGAAGATGCATTAATCAACGGTATGTTTGCTCAAGTCGGATGGAAGTTCCTGGTTAATCGTGGAAATCCTGCTGCATTTGAGGCCGTACCGGATGCAAACGCTTTTGCAGCAGCCAACAATGCGCCTAAAACTGCGTCAGTTGAAGGAGTTACCGAAACTTACACTGTCAACGTGGATGGCAAAAATTTTAATGTAACAGTAGGCCCTGGTGGTGCGCCACTGACGATTCAGCATGCTGCCCTCGAAAAAAGCCATGCAGCGCCTATAGTCACTAGCGGCTCTGTGGTTTACGCGCCAATGGCGGGTAATATACTGAAAATCCTGGTTGATGTTGGTAGTGAAGTTGAGGAAGGTGAAGTTGTTGTGATTATGGAAGCGATGAAAATGGAAACTGAGGTGCGATCTAAATTTGCAGGTATCGTTAGCGCTGTTCATATCAAGGAAGGCGGTGCGGTTGCCGGCGGCAACGCTCTGATTTCATTGTAACAACGCACACTATCAAGAGACATTTTATGGAAAATCTGCTTTCACTCTGGCAAAGCACTGG
>NQJG01000302.1:0-3326 GCA_002256465.1 Methylococcaceae bacterium NSP1-1
CTTAATTACGCGCGGGATCGATCGTAGAACAAACCTTGCCAACTGAGGGTCAGGTTAAGTCTGAACTATTACACACAATTCGCCACATGAGTCACTGTTTTTATGATCATTATGTTGAAGTCCAGGTTTTTTCTCACTTCTCCCGACAATTGGGTGAAGGCATGCCGGGAAGAACAATTTAGCGTGAGCGTTGCCTGGTAATATCTGCAAAATTATATTTTTGTTTTGGCCTCACGCTCTTGTTCGCGCGGTACGACCTTGGCTAATTCAGTCATTTCTTCGGCCAGAAGGTCCAATATATCGTCTGCCGACACAATGCCTTCAAGTCCTCCTTCCTGGTTAACAACCGGGATACGGCGAATTCCCTTAGCGCGCATTAGCCGAATTGTTTCAAATACACCTTCTTTCTCCTGCACGCTGATCAGTTGCGGGCTCATAATGTCACCCACGCTGAACTCATTTAAATCCAATGACTGGGAAACTATTTCAATAACTATATCGCGATCTGTAACAATGCCGACCGGCACTCGCTTACCGTCAATCTCATCTACGACCACCAGATCGCCCACATGGAACTTGCGCATGAGTTGCGCAGCTTCCGGAATGCTTGTTTCTCTTGTCGCGAACACGACTTCGCGATTGCAAAATTCACCAATAGGCATCGGTATTTCCTCTAAATTTAGTTAAAGTTAAATTAATATAAAGCTAACATAGAAACTCGTTTCAGTATAGCGCATTTGAAGGCAGTGGAAATGAGCAAGGGGGGGCAGGACTACTGAGAAGAAAAAGAACAGAGTGGAGATTTATATCCATTCCTTTTCCTCAGCTGGACGCTGTTGTCCCCAAAGAGAACCCAATGGCAGGTCTAATAAAGAATAGGCGCCCGCTGATTGAGCTGGTAATGCTTGAGCTGCAGCAAGCATCATTCGTGCTGCAATGCTCGCCTCGTCGAAGCGCGCTTCAAGCAAAAAAGAGGAATGGCTGGCGTTTCCCGGTTTTCCGTGGCGCTCCAGCAATACACCACGGTTTGTCTCCTCCAGCGTAGCAATGCTGGGTACCGGAAATACTAAAGTTTGTTCATCAAGGAAGACGGGATCATTTGCGATGATGCGCTCTATTTCGGCTGCGTCTGCGGATGGTTCCAATTCCACATAAACATAGCGTTGAACTGTTCCTCCTATAGACTTGAGTTCTGTGGCCAGCGCTTTCCTGACACCTTTTATTCCCTCCGCTGCCAAAGTATGGTGCAGACTCGATCCTGTGTGGAGACTGATTTCCGTATGTCCATAGGGAGCCAGCAACGCGAAATAACTGCGAAACAATGAGAGTGCGCCCGGGTCACATCCCGCACCTACGACAGCCGGCATCTTGTAAAGTAGGGCAACCCTGTGAATTTCTGACTTATGTTTAAGGAAAGCCTCGCCGTGGAGACGTGCGCATTCCACCACGGGAATGCGGCTTTGCAAAAGGCCTTTCGCAATCCCCATTACCGCATCGGGAGGAACGCAGATGAGCGCTGCATCAACTTCTTTCAACTCGCTGATATGGGTAACGGCGGGCACATTCAAACCGATAGCCGAAGACGTGATGGTACGTTGCACAATACCAGCCAGTTCCGTGGATTGATCAGCAAAAATGGCCTCGGCACATTTGTGCCCCAGATTCCCTAGGCCGATGATAGCGAGCCGTATTTTTTTCATAGTGTTTACTCCGTTGTTATGCTCTTTAATCGTCAGCTTAAGCCTATTGTGATGATATTTCTAAATATAAAGCAGTAAACACCGATAAATTTTGATGTTATAAACCCGTCTAATAATTGTATGTTGATTAATAATTCACTATGATGCAGCCTAAATAGCCAACTTTTTTGTTCAATAATATTTGGGAGATAAGATGAAATTAATAACAGCTATCATTAAACCATTCAAAATGGATGATGTTAGAGAAGCTTTATCTGAAATTGGGGTTGCGGGTGTAACTGCAACGGAAGTTAAAGGCTTTGGTCGCCAGAAAGGCCATACTGAATTATATAGAGGCGCTGAATATGTGGTTGATTTCCTACCTAAAGTTAAGCTGGAAATTGCCGTTGCTGATGATATGGTAGAAAAAGCAGTCAGCACCATCGTTAAAGCGGCCAATACCGGGAAAATTGGCGATGGAAAGATATTTGTTTCTAATTTGGAAGAGGTGATTCGTATTAGAACGGGTGAAACCGGTGAGGATGCGATCTAGGTCGCTTAGGAAAGAATGATGTCTTTCACCCCAACTAAAAAGCTGCTGACTGGCTTGCTGTTATTTCCCGCAGTAGCGTTAGCTGATCAATTAAATCAGGCCAATACGGCCTGGATTTTAACCTCTACAGCGTTGGTTTTGTTTATGACAATCCCTGGCTTGTCATTGTTTTATGCCGGATTAGTCAGAAGCAAGAACGTGCTATCGGTGTTAATGCAGTGCTTTGCCATCACCTGCATGGTGTCCATTCTTTGGCTGGCAGGTGCTTACAGTTTAATTTTCGCTAATGGCGGCGAGCTACAAAAATTTATTGGTGGAACATCCAAAGTATTTCTTCCCGGCATAAGCACCGCAGCACTGATAGGAAATATTCCGGAAACGGTTTATTTCATGTTTGAAATGACCTTTGCCATTATTACCCCTGCTTTAATTGTCGGCGCTTTCGCCGAGCGTATGAAATTTTCGGCGATGCTTTGGTTTAGTGGCTTATGGTTGATCATTGTTTATATACCGGTTTGTCACTGGATATGGGGCGGAGGTTGGCTGGCCGATTTGGGCGTGATGGACTTTGCCGGTGGTATTGTTATTCATATCAATGCAGGGGTTGCCGCGTTAGTGGCCGCCTTGGTGTTAGGGAAAAGAAAAGGTTTTCCAACTACCGCTATGCCCCCTCATAACATGACCATGGTGGTGACAGGTGCGGGCATGTTGTGGGTCGGTTGGTTTGGTTTCAATGCCGGCAGCGCTTTAACAGCAGACGGGCGTGCCGGGATGGCCATGTTGGTGACCCATATTGGTGCAGCTTCCGGGGCTTTAACCTGGATGTTTATTGAATGGAAGCGTTTTGGCAAACCCAGTGTATTAGGTATAGTTACCGGTATGGTGGCGGGCTTAGGCACGATTACCCCAGCTTCCGGCTTTGTTGGACCAGCGGGGGCGTTGATAATCGGCGTTACTGCGGGTTTTGTGTGTTTTTATGCTACCCAATATGTAAAGCGCACCCTGATAATTGACGATTCGCTGGACGTATTTCCTGTTCATGGTGTTGGTGGCGTTACCGGATCATTATTGACGGGCGTTTTTGCCGCCAGTAG
>NQJG01000302.1:3364-3998 GCA_002256465.1 Methylococcaceae bacterium NSP1-1
ACTGGGTTTGGCTGAAGGTGTTTCCATCATGAATCAGGTCAGCATTCAGGCTTTAGGTATCGTTGTAACAGCTTCGTGGAGTGCTTTATTCAGTTATCTGATTCTGAAAGGATTGGATAAATGGATCGGTCTGCGTGTGACGCCCGATCAAGAAGTGCAAGGGCTCGATCAGGTTCTGCATGAAGAAACAGGCTATCTGGATTTATAAGCTTTGTTGATAGGATCGTTAGAGTGGAAAAGGCGGCTAGAGAGGTCGCCTTTTTTTGTTGGACTAAGGGTAATGTTGATTAAATCTCACTGAGGGACTTATGGAAATTCGACGCATAGTTTCTAAATTGAAAACCCCTTTTTTTAAAGCGGGCGTTCTGTTGGTTATTTATGTAGTGACTGTCGTTTTTATCTTGCCGGCACTATTAAAGTCGAAAATACCTGAATTTATTCAGCAGGAAACAGGAAGAAAAGCATTAATTTCAACAATTCAGGTTCAACCGTTTCCGCTGTCAATAAGTTTTAAGGGCTTTGAAATTCAGGAGCATAATGGCCAACCCTTTGCCGCATTTGATAATTTTTATATCAAGCTGGGACTTTTTCACTCAATAAAACAGTTGGCGCTGGTTATTGATGAAATTTCGTT
>NQJG01000088.1 GCA_002256465.1 Methylococcaceae bacterium NSP1-1
TATGATGGCAGTCCATTGTCCTCAACTTGAATAGGTAATGCTTTTTTGAGTATTTGGTTGTAAAAAACATTCAGTAATAACCTGTTGTATATTATCCCTATCGATTGCAACCTTCCTTATTTCTCTGGCAATTGCTGCAATAACACGGCTTTTTCCCCATTCCGAAAAGATTTTTGGGTGAATGAAGAAGAGTAGAAAACCGGTTTCGGCAATAAGGAAATGTGTCGAGCGACGGTCTCATTCTATTGTTGAAATTGGAATATCAGGGCTTGTACAAGCTTCACTTAAGTCGTGTTTTGTACGCCATTTCTCGGATTTAATAAAAAGCCTTTGATTTTAATAGAAATTGTTTTGCCCGACAGCTTCTAAAATGTAATTTTCTCCCCAACCTTGGGAATATTGGCATTCCATCCCGTGCGATTAAAGCAGGTTTGCAATGATAAGGTCGCTGATTTTTCACCATGAATCAGATAAAGGCGAGGTTTGGGTTCTTTAAAATGACTCGCCCACTTTAATAATTGGCTTTGGTCAGCATGCGCGCTTAATGCGCCGAGTGTATGAATTTTTGCCGCTACATTGATTTCAGAACCCAGGATTTTCAAATATTTCTTTTTACCGTCTACAATCGTTCGGCCTAACGTACCCTCAGCCTGAAAACCGGGAATGATGATATGGGCATTATGCCGCCATAAATTGTATTTAAGGTGATGGCGGATGCGCCCGCCGTTACACATGCCGCTACCGGCAATAATAATCGCACCACCGGCAATCCGGTTGACGGCCATGGATTCTTCCGGAGTTTGTGAATAAACCAGGCCATTTAGCCACGCTTGCCAACCTTGTGGAGCTATTTTGGTGAATTCGGGATCGTCAATATTGAATAAATGCGTATTGTCAGCATAGATTTCACTGGCGTTGATGGCCATAGGGCTATCCAGATAAATCTGTTGTTGCGGCACTCCGCCTTGCCGCTGAATTTTACCCAGCCAATAAATCAAATCCTGCGTTCGACCTACTGCAAACGCAGGAATAATCACATTACCGCCGCTTTCTGCGGCTTCCGCCAGGGTTTCGCGTAATTCGTCCAGGGTATTTTCCAGAGGTTTATGGTCGCGATCACCATAGGTGGATTCCAGTAGTAATACATCCGCTTCCGTTAAAACAGTGGGGTCGCGTAGCAGGGGCGAATTCGGGTTACCTAAGTCACCCGAGAAAACCAGTGTTTTGACTTCATCATGGTCTTTGATACGCAGACGTACAATGGATGAACCCAGTATGTGTCCTGCCTCGTGGAAAGAAACCGTTATTCCTGCGAGAATTTCTTTTTCCTCACTGTAGGCAATCGGCTTTCTAAGTTTCAATAGTGCTTCTACATCTTCCAGTTCATAAAGCGGCTCCAGCAGTTTTTTTCCGGCACGTTCTCGCCGTTTATTTTCCCACTCGGTATCTCTCAACTGCAGATGCACGGCATCATTAAGCATCAATTCCAGCAGGGGAAAACTGGCCTCGGTTAAAAACACTGTGCCTTTGAAGCCATCTTTAACGAGCTTTGGCAAGCGTCCGCAATGGTCAAGATGGGCATGTGACAGAACAACAGCATCTATGCGGGCTGGATCGAAAGGGAAATCTGCTTCATTTTGTTTTTCTGTTTCCTTTGTGCCTTGAAACAGTCCGCATTCCAGCAGTATGCGATGGGTGCTGGTTTCCAGCAAATAGCAGGAGCCTGTTACCTGTCCCGTTGCGCCAAAAAAAGTGAGACTTGTCATAGCGTTGCCTATTTAATAGAGTGGTTTAGAAAGTTAATGGTATAGCTTTCCTGGATTAGATGCTATGCCTGTTCAGCCGTTTTGGGTATTTAAGTAAGGTTTTACAATAACACAACAAAGTAACGCCCTCCTTGTTAAGATAATCTAAAGCTAAGGTAGTATAAAATAGAACTTTTATTTCGCATAAAGGGTCGATAGGGCTTTCCTGGTTTAGACGACACATGTTGATTATTTCTATCAAATCAAGTTGGCGGTGTTAGTATTGCCGCAGTAGATAGGTAAAGCTAAAAACTGATTATTTTATGATTATTCTATAGATGAGCGTGTGTAATATGCAGCTAAGTATGTTGGCAAATGAGATGTGTATGCTTGATTTGAGGAAATTATTTTTTTCGCAAGAAAGTGGTTTGAAAAACCGAATAAGACACAAAAAGCAATGCGCAAGTTTTAAAAAGCATGTTCTTTTTGCCGGAAGTCGTTTATTGGTGCTTTTTTTTCTGAGTTTGCCGACTCAAGTTTTGTATGCTGAAAACTTAATCAATCAAACAAATAAGCTGATTACTAAAGGTGCTTTCAGCCAAAAAGCTGTTTTAGATAGCCCGGCAGCGAGTATAGCGACTGAAATTATTGCTAACGAAAACGCCAGTATAGCTAATGCAGTTACCTCCATTATTACTTCGAAACATCATCCTTATCTGCTACGATCAGATTTTCAAAATCGTGCCGAAGATATCGAAATACTTTATAAAATGACAGGCAATAAATTGCTGTGGCTAGGTAATGCTCAAGCGAAAAAAAATATCGTCGACGTACTCAGTTTGTTGGAAAACGCATCAGCCAATGGTTTAAATTCGACAAGTTATGATACGCGAACACTACAACAAAGACTGCCGTTAGCCTTAAGTATCGCTCCAGATAATTATAAACAATTAGCGCTTTATGACACCGCCATCAGCATATCCTTGTTGCGTTTTCTGCATGATTTACATTACGGACGGGTGAATCCAAAAGATATAAATTTCAATCTTAAGTTAAGAGAAAAAAAGCTGATTGATTTGCCTGCGCTCATTAATAGCAGTCTGGCACAAGGCACTATTGGGCAATTGCCTGAATTAGTGGAGCCGAAACTAAAACAATACCAAAAGTTAAAACAGGTATTAGCCACTTATCGCATGCTAGCAAAAGACCCTGTACCTTTTCAATTGTTTGTTAACAAATCTATACCCCCCGGCGGCAATCTCCCACAGGCTGAAGAACTCCGCGAATTTTTAGTAAAAACAGGTGATTTAGCAGAAGAGCAAAGCGATAGTAATGCCAAAAAATCCAATCGCTACACAGGTAATCTCGTCGCAGGTGTTAAAAATTTCCAGCTTCGGCATGGTATAAATGCTGATGGTGTTTTAGGTAAAGGTACAGTCGCAGCAATCAATGTGCCGTTAAGGCAAAGAGTCACGCAAATTGAGTTGGCAATGGAGCGTCTACGCTGGTTACCTGAGCCCAGTGCAGGAGCCTCGATTATTGTTAATATTCCAGCCTTCCAATTATGGGCGTTTGATGACATTGACGAGTTTGATGCGACTATGCCCAATATGAGGGTGGTTGTCGGTAAGGCTTTGGAAAATCAAACCCCTGTACTGATGGCAAAAATGAGCTTTATCGATTTTATGCCTTATTGGAATGTGCCTCACAATATCGTAAAAAAAGAAATATTGCCTAAATTGATGCAAAATCCTGGCTATTTAGCCGGGCAAAACATGGAGCTCGTTACCACTTTCGGTAATGAGACCAAGGCTGTGGCTTTTACCGGCTCATCGATTGCTCAGCTTAAGCAAGGCACGTTAAGAATCAGGCAGAGACCCGGTAAAAAGAATGCACTCGGCAAGGTAAAGTTTATTTTTCCCAACAAGAATGATGTGTATATGCATGATACGCCTTCTCGATCCTTGTTTAGTAAATCACGGAGAGATTTTAGTCATGGCTGCGTGCGGGTTGCAAATCCTGATCAATTGGCTGAATTTGCGCTTAAAAACCAATGGAGCAAAGAAACGATACAGCAAGCGTTGAGTACCCCGAAAACGCGACGTGTGATATTAAAAAAATCGATTCCTGTGACGTTTTTTTATGTTACATCATTTATTGACCAATATAATAATTTGGCGTTTTATTCGGACATTTATGGTTATGATGCTGTTTTGCAAGAAGCTCTTAATAAATCGGGGGACTTATCTGATGAGGCAATCTTTGCTCCACCGGCTGAACCAATACCGCTAGATATACCTGAACCCATCCCGGTAGAGGCCATAAAACCAGGAGAGCAAATAAAACCGGTAGAACCCATAGCAAATTACAAAATGCTGTGATTTTACCAGGTTCTGAAGTTGCCTGTATCCAGATGTACAAAATTATTACGGGGATAATAACCCACACCACCACGAGCCATCGCCAGTGCTGCGTTTTTAATCGTTTTGATGGGTACTCCTTCAAGCCGAATGTCAATCGCCCTGCCTTGCATATGAAAACTATGCTCTGCAACCCCATGGCTATGTTTGCGTAACTGGGCATTGGTAAACGGAGAGCGGTAACCTGAGACGATATGAAAAGGTTTATTAACACCAAGAGTTTGCTTCAGATCAAACAATTGATCCAGTAATGCGGTATCAATGGGGTGAATATCATCAGTATGATAGTCGCGAAGCAGATAATTGATTTCTTGCAGTGCGTCTTTAATATAACTACCCTGCTCAAAATAGGTTAACTTTAACTTATCGCCGGTATGTGTATGTTCAAAGGACAGCGTTTTGTGTGAAGGAGAATAGCGATTGTACGTCGAAGATTGGATATCCCGTTCTGGAATAGAGGTATGCCGTGTAAAAATACGAGAGTGAATATGTCGCGCGAGGTTGTGGCTAGGCTTTGCATGCACATGACTGTGTCCTTTGCGGCCCGGATAGATGACATGTCGAACTGCCGCTGTTG
>NQJG01000089.1 GCA_002256465.1 Methylococcaceae bacterium NSP1-1
CTATTTCCAGTTATGAGGCTCCCTACGAGCTGGTGAGAACCATGCGTGCATCGATATTAGTCTTGGGGCCTTTATTAGCCCGGTTCGGTGAGGCCCATGTGTCATTACCCGGCGGTTGCGCAATCGGTACGCGACCTGTTGACATTCATATCAATGGCCTTATCAAGATGGGCGCGAATATTAATGTCGAAGGTGGTTTTATTCACGCCAAAGTCGATCGACTTAAAGGTTGTCGTTTGGTGCTTGAACAAATCACTGTCACAGGCACCGAAAATTTATTGATGGCAGCGACTCTGGCTGAAGGAACAACCATTATGGAAAATGCTGCAAAAGAACCTGAGGTTACTGATTTAGCCTATTTCCTTAATGCAATGGGAGCTAAAATTTCCGGCATAGGTACGGATGTCCTGGTAATTGAAGGGGTTGAAAAGCTGGGCGCAGAAAATCTGCACTATGACATACTTCCCGACAGAATCGAGACAGGTACCTATCTGATTGCAGCTGCAATTACGGGCGGCAAAGTCAAACTAAAAAACACCCGCCCTGATATTCTGGATGCTGTTTTGGCAAAATTGGTTGAAGCAGGCGCTGAAATTACTACTGGAGAAGACTGGATTCAGCTGGATATGCACGGTAAAAAACCTAAAGCGGTTTCTCTTCGTACGGCGCCTTACCCCGCGTTTCCAACCGATATGCAGGCCCAGTTTATTGCCATGAACGCTATCGCCGACGGAGTTGGTGTTGTTACCGAAACCATTTTTGAGAATCGGTTTATGCACGTTCAGGAGCTGCAACGTATGGGTGCTGACATTAAGCTGGAATCCAACACAGCCATTTGTACCGGTGTTAAAAAACTCACTGGTGCACCGGTAATGGCGACGGATTTAAGGGCATCCGCGAGTCTTGTGGTAGCTGCCCTGGTTGCCGAAGGCAGCACTTTAGTTGATCGTATTTACCATATTGATCGCGGTTACGATCACATCGAAGAAAAACTCTCGCAATTAGGTGCGACAATACGTCGTGTTCCAAGATAAGGTTTAATATGTTAACCATCGCTGTATCCAAGGGCAGAATTTATGAAGAGGCGTTGCCCTTGTTGGAAGAGGCGGGCATCACTCCGATTGACGACCCGAAAAAATGCCGTAAGCTGATTTTGCAGACCACCCGGGATGATGTGCAACTGGTTATTATTCGCGCTACAGATGTGCCTACCTTTGTCGAATATGGTGCGGCGGATCTGGGAATTGCCGGCAAAGATGTGTTATTGGAACATGGAGCTGAAAGTCTGTATGAACCTTTGGATTTGAACATCGCCTGCTGCCGGCTAATGACTGCTGCACATAAGGATGCTCCACAAGAACGAGGCCGCATTCGAGTTGCCACCAAATATGTCAAAATAGCCCAGAGTTACTTTGCCAGTAAAGGTATACAGGCTGAAATTATAAAATTGTACGGCTCAATGGAGCTTGCGCCGTTGGTGGGTCTTGCCGATTGTATTGTTGATCTGGTTGATACAGGCAACACCTTAAGAGCCAATGATCTCGAGCCGCGTGAATTGATTATGAATATAAGCTCCAGGTTGGTTGTCAACAAGGCAGCAATGAAAATGAAACATGAAGCGATTGCGGCATTACTGACTCAATTTGAAAAAACTCTGGCAAAGAGGTAAGTCTATGTCTTATTTAAACATCACTAAGCTCGATGCGTCATCCACCGATTTTGACCAGCAATTACAACAACTGCTGGCATGGGATGAAACCGATGGCAGGGATATCCAGCATCGGGTTTTGGATATTATTGCTGATGTTCGCAAAAACGGTGATAAAGCCGTCATTGACTACACAAACCGCTTTGACCACCGCAACATTACCCAAGCTGGCGAACTGGAGCTATCTAAAGAAATACTTAAGTCAGCCTGGGAAAAATTACCTATTGATAAAGCGCAAGCTCTGCAAACTGCCGCTGACCGAATTCGTGGCTATGCTGAACATCAAAAAATGCAGTCCTGGCAATACACTGAGGCTGATGGCAGCGTGCTTGGGCAAAAAGTTACGCCGTTGGATCGAGTGGGTCTTTATGTGCCGGGTGGGAAAGCGGCTTATCCCTCTTCGGTTTTAATGAACGCCATTCCAGCAAAAGTAGCCGGTGTTGGCGAATTGATTATGGTTGTGCCTACTCCGCAGGGTGAAACCAATGAGCTGGTTCTGGCGGCAGCGCATCTGGCTGGCGTGGATCGTGTCTTTGCTATTGGTGGCGCACAAGCTATTGCCGCGCTTGCTTATTGCCGCGCTTGCTTACGGCACAGAAACTATTCCTGCGGTCGCAAAAATTGTCGGCCCAGGCAACATCTATGTCGCCACCGCCAAAAAACTGGTATTTGGACAAGTGGGTATCGACATGATTGCCGGTCCTTCGGAAATTTTGATTATCTGTGACGGCAAAACCAATCCCGATTGGATAGCTATGGATATGTTCTCTCAAGCAGAGCATGATGAGAATGCTCAGGCCATTTTAATCAGTGACGATGGTGATTATTTGGAAGCGGTTGAACAAAGCATTAATGAATTATTGCCTGGAATGGAGCGCGCCGAGATCATTAGAGCATCCCTGTCAACACGAGGTGCGTTAATTAAAGTGGGTAACTTAAAGCTGGCCGCGGATGTTGCTAACATTATAGCGCCAGAACACTTGGAACTTTCTGTTGAAGAACCTGAGGCATTAAGCGAAAACATTCGCCATGCGGGCGCAATTTTTATGGGCAGGTACACCGCTGAAGCATTAGGCGATTATTGTGCAGGCCCTAACCATGTTTTACCAACCTCCAGCACGGCACGATTTTCATCACCTTTAGGTGTTTATGATTTCCAGAAACGTTCCAGTTTAATCAACTGTTCTCAAGTTGGGGCGGATACACTCGGCAAAACCGCATCCATACTGGCACGTGGTGAAAGTTTGACTGCCCATGCGCGTTCTGCGGAATATAGAATAAAATCGGATTAAAGGTACAAGGTGAAAGGCCCTGGTGGTTTTTTGCGTCTTTCGCGTTTAATCTGTTTTCTTCTTCCTTTTGCTTGAGTCTTACTGATGACCAATACAAATAATTTGATTACTTCCATTTTTCGCAAGGAAGTTTTGGCTATGTCTGCCTATAAAGTAGTCGATGCCCAGGGGTTGATCAAGCTGGATGCCATGGAAAATCCGTATAGCTGGCCTGAAGACATAAAAAACGAATGGCTGGATGCGCTCAAAGACTGTCAGTTAAATCGCTATCCGGATCCTGAAGCCCGCCATCTCACTCAAACTATCAAACACTTGAATCAATTATCCGATCAGTTTGGTGTGTTGCTAGGTAATGGATCTGATGAAATTATTCAATTGCTGTTAATGGCGTTACCTGAAACAGCCAGTGTATTGGCTCCGGCTCCAGGTTTTGTTATGTACAAACAACTGAGCGATGGTTTGGGGTTAAATTATCAGGGCATCCCTTTACTTGCGGACACCTTTGATCTGGACTTGCCTGCCATGCTGGCGGCTATAGAACAACATCAACCTTCAGTTATTTTCCTGGCCTATCCCAATAATCCTACCGGCAATTTATTCAGCGAAACGTCAATTCTGGAAATTGTAAAAACTGCCAAAGGCCTGGTTGTGATAGATGAAGCCTATGCACCTTTTGCTCATGCCAGTTTTATCAATGCGCTGGAGCAAAATAACAATTTGCTGGTCATGCGTACTGTCTCCAAGTTAGGGTTGGCAGGTTTGCGTCTGGGTTACATCATAGGTAACCCAGCGATTATTGAACAACTCAATAAAATTCGCCTTCCTTACAATATTAATAGTCTCACCCAAATTAGCGCAGATTTCGCACTCTCGAATAAAATGCTTTTTGATCAGCAAACTCAAAAAATTTGTGCCGAAAGGGCTGTTGTTCTTAGTCGGCTTAATGAACTTGACGGCATTACTGCATACCCAAGCGCTGCGAATTTTATTCTCTTCAGAACACCTGAAAATAAAGCGACCGAGATTTTCTTATCGATAAAGCGACAAGGGGTTTTAATTAAAGATCTGAGTGCTCAGGGTGGCTTGTTAAGTGATTGCTTGCGGGTTACTATCGGCAAACCTGAGGAAAACATGGCGTTTCTGGCTGCTTTAAGAAAAAGCCTGGCCCCGCATTAATTCCAATGTGCTAAATTGACCAGAATGACTACGGGATATAAATAATATTTTATTTAAGTTCATAGGGTTATGTTATTTAATTCCTGGTGCCATATAGCTACGGTGCTAAAATACAAGACAACATCTCAAACAATTCATTATAAGCACTTCAAATTCACTAGCTTCTAGTGGTATATTGATGCGACATAAGAATGAGCTGTAAAGCCACGGATATAATCAGGAGAGTTCCATAATGAATAATAAAGGCGTCGATAAGTCTAAACGCCAGTTTTTAACCTCGGCTCTGACCGTGGTTGGCGCTGTCGGCACAGGCTATTTAGCTGTTCCTTTTCTTGCTCAAATGCAGCCTAGTGTCAAAGCAATGGCAGCTGGAGCGCCTGTTGAAGTTGACATTAGTAAAATGGAAACCGGACAACTGATTAGAGTTGCCTGGCGAGGGAAGCCGGTATGGGTACTCAATAGAACACCCGATGTTCTTGCAACATTAAAGACGTTGGATAACGAGCTCAGAGATCCTCTTTCTAATGAATCAGATCAGCCCCCCTCTAGTAAAAACCCGGTAAGATCCATTAAACCCGAAATTTTTGTTGCTGTGGGGTTGTGTACTCATTTAGGTTGTTCGCCTACCTTTCGCCCGGAAATAGCGCCTAATGATCTTGGGGATAAATGGAAAGGCGGTTTTTTCTGTCCATGTCATGGTTCCTGGTTTGATCTGGCTGGCCGAGTTTATCGTGGCGTGCCTGCACCTACTAATCTGGTAATTCCGCCTTATCGCTATGTTTCCGATACACTGATAATCATTGGTGAGTCCGCTGAGGAGAAAGCTGCATGAAACCAACCCGTATAACTGAGTGTGGCAACTGGGTTTTAGAACGTTTCCCAGTAACTAAATTCTGGAATGAGCACATGGCGCACTACTATGCGCCCAAAAACTTCAATTTTTGGTACTTCTTTGGCTCTTTGGCGTTACTGGTTTTAGTTAACCAGATTATCACCGGTATTTTGTTAACCATGAACTATAAACCGGATGCAAAACTGGCATTCGATTCTATAGAATACATCATGCGCGATGTGCCATGGGGTTGGCTGGTGCGTTATATGCATTCAACCGGTGCATCTGCATTTTTTATCGTGATTTACCTGCACATGTTCAGAGGCATCATGTACGGTTCGTTCAAGCATCCGCGTGAGCTGATCTGGATTTTTGGCATGTTGCTGTTTGTCGCCTTAATGGCCGAAGCGTTTATGGGGTATTTATTGCCGTGGGGACAAATGTCATATTGGGGTGCGCAGGTTATTATTTCTTTGTTTAGCGCTATTCCTGTTATCGGTGATGACTTATCGCTGTGGATAAGAGGCGATTATGTTATTGCCGATGCGACGCTGAACAGATTTTTTGCTTTTCATGTTATCGCTGTGCCTTTGGTTTTGGTAATGCTGGTTTTCATGCACATTGTGGCGCTGCATGAAGTCGGCTCCAACAATCCTGACGGCATTGAAATCAAGGAATCCAAAGACCCATGGGGGCATCCTGTGGATGGTATTCCTTTTCATCCTTACTATACGGTAAAAGACATTGTTGGTGTTGCTGTGTTTTTATTGTTTTTTGCTACGGTTATTTTTTATATGCCGGAAATGGGTGGCTATTTTCTCGAACATGCCAACTTCATTCCGGCTGATCCAATGAAAACGCCTGAGCACATTGCGCCAGTCTGGTATTTCACGCCGTTTTATTCTATTTTAAGGGCTATTCCGGATAAATTTGCCGGTGTTATTGCAATGGGTAGCTCTATTGTCGTGCTGTTCCTGCTGCCTTGGCTGGATCGCTGTAAAGTTAAATCAATTCGTTATCGTGGAGGTATTTTCAAAAAGGCCTTGTTTTTATTTGTAATCAGTTTTTTGGCTTTAGGTTATTTAGGTACTCAACCTGTAACACCGGTGGCGACAACCTTGGCCAGACTTTTTACCACAATTTATTTTGGCTTTTTCCTGTTAATGCCCATATATACTCGCTGGGAAAAAACCAAGCCGGTGCCAAGAAGCTTGACCAAAGTACATAGTCTTGAGGAGCAATTACATACGCTTGAGGAGCAATTGCCTGCGTTAATTCAGGAAATTACTGAATTAAAGCCAGTAGTTACTGAAATCGGTCATCCTGCCTTTAAAAGCTCTTTTTTTAGCAGAAGGCCTAATCCTGAAGGCATGCTCAACGTTATCAGCCGGTTAGCAAAAAAAGCAAAAGGGAGTCTGGATTGATATGAAAAACTTAATAGTATTACTTTTATTATTGACACTGTCTTTTGGTGTTGCCGCTTCGGAAGGTATAGAGCTGCAAGAGGCCGATATTGATCTTTCAGATAATGCTTCATTGCAACGGGGGGCACAGCACTTTGTTACTTATTGTCTGGGTTGCCACTCAGCCAAGCATATTCGTTACTTGCGTATTGCCCTTGATCTTGGTGTGGATCAAAAGAAAATGTTGAAAGATATTGCCCCTGAAGGAGCAAGCATCTATGATCAACTCCACAGCGCTATGAATAAGCATGATGCGGAAAAATGGTTTGGCACGCAACCGCCCGACTTGTCATTAATTGCCAGATCGCGGGGTGCAGATTGGTTGTATACCTATTTAAAAAGCTATTATATCGAGCCAAACAGCCCTAGAGGGGTAAACAATCTGGTTTTCGAAGATACTGCAATGCCTAATCCACTATGGCAATTGCAAGGAGAGCAACATGCTGAATCCAGGAAAACCATATGGGGTGAATATACCAAGTT
>NQJG01000090.1 GCA_002256465.1 Methylococcaceae bacterium NSP1-1
CGGACAACAACGAAAAGGCCTTTTCCATAGCGAATGCTTCAACGTCGACAATACTGGCTTTTAATCCTGCTTTTGATAATGCCTCAACTCGGTCATCAACATTTTCTCTTCTTGATGCCACGAGTAGTACATCAACCATTTCAGGGTTGTTTTCATTTATGCGCTGCACTTCAAAATCGAAATTAACTTCATCAAGCGAATAAGGCACATACTGATCCGCTTCAATCATGATCTGTTCTTCCATCTCATCATCAGTCAATGAGCCGGACATAGTGATAATCTTTGTCATAACGGCAGACCCTGAAACCGCAACAGTTGCTTCTTTTAGTTTTGAACCGGATCGTTTTAAAGCAACTTTTATTGCCTCAGCTATCACATCAGCATTCGCAATATTTTTATCTACAAAGGCATCTTGAGGTAGTGGTGCGATAGCAAAGCTTTCAACTCTGTAACGAGTACCTACTTTACTCAATTCCAATAACTTTACAGCAGCCGTACTGATATCAATACTTAGAACAGCATTCTGTTTCCGATTAAACCAGCTCATGACATACCTTTTAAAACTTGATGATTAATGTAACCCATAGCTTGAAGTGCTCTTCTTGTTGGGACCTCTAATTTATTATTCCGCAAGTCCACAGTTTTAATTCATTGTCACGCTAAGTCTCATGATCTTATTTCATATTATAGTAATAATATGAACATTTTGTTTTGGACAACGTTTTATCTTGGTTAAGTATGCAGAATTTAGCAAAACTTTTAATCCAAAATGATTTTTACTGTGCAATTTGAGGAAAAGAAATGCGCGCCAATCAATAGAAAAGAGATGTCTCCCTTTCAACAATTTATTAATGTGTTTCTAGCTGCCCAGGTTGAGCGTATAAATAAACTTTAAAGGTTTTCTGGAGCCGGTTTAACCGGTAATAAACAAAGGGGAGGTGCTGTTATCCAGCAGATTTACCACAAGAAGATAAGTTGAAGCGTTTTCAACATTGAGGCCAGCAAGTAGCAAGTGCTAAAAGTAAAATACGGAAATGAAAGCTTAGGCGATCTCCGGCGAAGACTATACCCGACTTACTAGTCTTTATTTTGTCCACTGCGATATAAAGAGGTTCCCATAGCTCTCTGTAAACCACTTTTTACGCCTTGATAATGAACAAAAACCCTATGTAATTCGGGTATATTTATTCTTGTTTCAATAGGCTTATTTACCGTATTTTTTACGGAATTTATCAACACGACCTGCTGTATCAACAACTCGCTGTTTACCTGTATAAAAAGGATGGCATGAAGAACAAACCTCTACCTGTAAATCTTTGCCTAAAACAGATCCGGTCGCAAATGTATTACCGCAACCACAAGTCACAGTAATTTGTTTATATTCAGGATGAATTTCTGGTTTCATATCACTTCCACATTACCTACTAAAAAGGCTACAAATTTATTAAAGAACTCAATATGATACGTTTTTCATTAACAATTGGCAATACTTGTTAAACTTATGCGCATATAAAATCCTATGAGTGATGCTATTCAGCGCCTGCTGGCTTGTCTTGATTGTTCCAAGGCGCAACTTTAAACAAAAGCAACATGCCCGGAAGAGCAATCACAAAACAGAACAGGAAAAAAGTCACCCATCCTAACCATTCAACCAGATAACCCGTTGCTGCATTGGCAACTGTGCGTGGCACTGCTGCCAGGCTAGTGAATAACGCAAATTGGGTCGCGGTGTAAAGTGGGTGGGTGGTGTGGGCGATAAAAGCAACAAAAGCCGCTGTGCCTAATCCCACCCCTAAGGCTTCAATACCGATGACCATGGCTAGCCAGAGAAGGCTATGACCAACCGTCGCGAGCCAGGCGAAGCCCAAAATAGCGACCATCTGTACCATACCAAAAATCCACAGCGCACGGTTGATACCGAGATTGATCATCCAAATACCACCGAATAATCCACCAAAGACACTTGGCCACAGGCCAGCATTTTTAGCGATGAGTCCAATCTCTGTTTTACTAAAGCCCATATCGAGGTAAAACGGCGTAGCCAAGGCGGTAGCCATGCTGTCGCCCAACTTGTAAAAAAAGATGAAAGCGAGCACCAGGCCCGCTGATTTTAAACCATTGCGATTGATGAATTCGTGAAATGGCTCAACCACTGCAGCTCTGAGTGTTTTTGGTGCACCATTTTTGAGTGCCGGCTCATTCACGAAAAGCGTCATTGTAATACCCATTAGCATAAACAATGCGGTAATAAAAAACACACTGCTCCAAGGTAAGTGGTCGGCCAGGATAAGAGATAAGGACCCCGGTATTAGGCTGGCAATCTTGTAGGCGTTAACATGTATAGCGTTACCGAGGCCGAGTTCGGTATCAAGCAATAATTCGCGTCGATAGGCATCCAGCACAATATCTTGCGAAGCACTGAAAAATGCCACCACACCAGCCAGAAAAGCAATTGTCCATAAATCCAGGTCAGGATGTAGCGCACCAAATGCCGGAATAGATAGCAGTAATGCCATTTGTGTGATGAAGAGCCAACCACGACGCCGGCCAAGTGGCGGAATATAGCGGTCAAACAGCGGCGCCCAGAGAAATTTCCAGGTAAACGGCAGTTGAATGAGTGCGAATAAGCCTATGACTTTTAAATCCACACCTTCAGAGCGTAACCATGCAGGTAACAGGGCAATCAGAATGTACAGGGGCAAACCTGAGCTGAAACCTGTGAATATGCAAATGAGCATACGCTTGTTGAGTAGCACCTGTCTGATGTTCGTGTTATTTGTCACTGAATACCTATAAAATTCATGCTTCGTTGTGATGGCAGTGCTAAAAAAATAGTAAACGCTTACGTAGTACTGTGTTTTGTGCACAAGAATTTTGAGTTGCGCCTAGTTAGATTGGCCGTGTTATGCCTTTTTTTAATTGAAGTAGAGAGGATAGAAAAAAACTAGAATTAACCAGTTTCGAGGAGAATTATGAAATATCATGTTCGGCATATTGGGCTAAACATAAAGGAAGAAGGCCGGAGCCACAGTAGCCATTGATCATATCAGGACAACAGCACCGCACTGATTGTGCGGTGCTTTAGCAATATTAACCGTTAATCAGATAGTGAACAACAATGCTGGCTACGTAACCACCAGCAATTGCAGGCGTCCATTTTAAATGGCTGAAAAAAGTGTATTTATGGTCAGATTGTCCCATTAAAGCGACACCTGCAGCTGAGCCAACTGATAACAACGACCCACCAACACCCGCTGTTAAAGTGACCAACAACCATTGATACAAATCCATGTCCAGATTCATATTCAATACTGCAAACATGACGGGAATGTTATCAACTATCGCCGAAATGACACCCACTAAAATGTTGGCTGTGGTCGCACCCAAGCCATCGTACATAGCACCAGACAACAGCTCAAGATAACCGATATAGCCCAAACCACCGACTGCAAACACTACGCCGAAGAAAAACAACAAGGTGTCCCACTCTGCGTGACGCACTTTGTCGAAAATATCAAACGCATCATCACCCTCAATGCGATAGACTTTCTTTAAACGATAACCATAAAGCATCAACACGGAAAGACCAACCATCATGCCCATAAAGGGGGGTAAATGCAGTCCCTGTTTAAAACTAACTGCCGTCACGATAGTCAGCAAAAATAATGCGCAAATTTGAATTGCACCTGGTTTTAACTGCACGGCGGCTTCGGAAGAGGCCAGAGGTTGTTCATCGGGGACTGCAAAATACATAACGGCTGCAGGCACTCCGTAATTCACTGCTGAAGGGATAAATAATCTGAAGAAATCAAAGAACTCTGCATAGCCGGCTTGCCAAACCATCAGTGTAGTAATGTCGCCAAAAGGACAGAACGCACCGCCTGCATTGGCAGCAACCACTAGATTTACGAATCCAATACTGACAAATTTTGCATTATCCGCGCCTACCGCCAAAACGACTGCGCCGACTAATAAAGCTGCCGTCAGGTTATCAGCTACAGCTGATAAAAAGAAAGTAATGATTCCGGTAATCAAAAACAATTTACGATAGCCAAACTGCCTTCTTACCAGCCAGGATCTCAAAGCTTCAAACACATTGCGTTCAGCCATCGAGTTGATATAAGTCATGGCGACCAATAAGAACAACATTAACTCCGCATACTCAGTTAAATTGTACTCAAAAACCGCGTGCATCGATTCAACTGAAACACCTTTTTGTGCCGCTAAAATAGCGGCGTGCGCCCAGATAATACCGGCCGCAAGTATAACCGGCTTGGATTTACTCAAATGAGTAAATTCTTCGGCCATAACAAAACCATAAGCAATGATAAAAATCAGAACGGTATAAATGCCGCGCTCGGTTCCCGTCAATTCAAGGCTTTCAAAGCCGCCCGCTATTGCCATTTGAGGCATCAGCAATATCGATAACAAAATTAATAAAAATCGCACCAGAATATCCCCCTAAAACATTTTATAGTTATTAAACACACAAATTTTAACCGGTTATGGTATCACCAACTAATAAATTTTGTCATTTTATGACTCACAGTATATGATTACCTGCCATGATTATTCGCCTGAAAGGCACATTAAACGCATACATATGTACCAGTATAACGACAACGACCAAACCCTTGTTGACGAACGGGTAGCCCAATTTAGAAGGCAAACCGAACAGTTTTTAAAAGGCGAAATTTCTGAAAATTGGCGCACATTGCCCGTAATTATGACAAAAACTACTGTCATTTTACTACCCGGCAAAATATCCAGTTTAACTGGCCCAAGTTAGAGGAAGTTCCCGATATTCTTGCAGAATTAGCCAGTGTCCAAATGCATTCCATACAAACCAGTGGCAATTGTATGAGAAACACTACATCAGATCATTTGGCAGGTATCTGCGTTGATGAAATTGAAGACCCTCGTCCTTATTGCGAAATTATTCGCCAATGGACAACTCTACATCCTGAATTCGACTACTTGCCACGCAAATTTAAAATAGCGGTAAGCGGCGCTTTACATGATCGTGCAGCAACGCAATTTCACGATATAGGCTTGCATCTGGTTAAAAATGACGCCGGAGAAGTGGGTTTTAAGGTATATGTTGGTGGTGGTTTAGGTCGTACGCCGGTCATAGGGCAGGTGATTAAGCCATATCTGGAAAAAAAGCACCTGCTGTCTTATCTGGAAGCCATATTACGTATTTACAATCTATTTGGTCGCCGCGATAACAAATACAAAGCACGTATTAAGATTCTGGTCAAAGAATCCGGAATAGACAAATTCTCGGAATTGGTTGAGCAGGAATGGCTATTCATCAGGGACAGTAACGAGTTGAGTGATGATCGCATTAGAGCGATGAAGGCCCAGTTTGTTCCTCCTGCCTACGAATCAGATGCAGCCCAAGAAACAAGCTTTGCACAGCGGCAACTGGACAACCAGGCCTTTGCTACATGGGTTAAATATAATACAGCGGATCATAAAATGTCGGGCTATCGTGCCGCATTCCTTTCATTGAAGGCACCCGATTCACCGCCGGGGGATATGACTGATGTGCAACTTGACGCAGTTGCAGACCTTGCCGATAAATACAGTTTCGGTGAGATCAGAAGTACACATAGACAGAATCTAATTCTAGCTGACGTCAAGCAAGCCGATCTATTTGCGCTATGGCAACAACTGGATGCACTAAAACTGGCTACCCCGAATATCGGCACAGTGACAGATATGATTTGCTGCCCAGGCCTTGATTTTTGTTCTCTTGCCAATGCCGGGTCTATTGGTGTTGCCAAAGAAATCAATGAAGCACTTGATGATATGGACTACATTCACGACATCGGCGATTTAAAAATCAACATGTCTGGCTGCATGAACGGTTGTGCACACCAAAGTGTCGGCCATATCGGCATACTGGGCGTTGATAAAAAGGGGGCTGAATGGTATCAATTAACCCTGGGTGGCTCATCGGAAAATCAAGCCGCAATAGGTGAAAGATTGGGGCCTGCGATTGCCAAAGATCAGGTAACTAAAGCCATCACCACTATTCTGGATGTTTACATCAATCAACGCCTGGATGATGAATCATTCCTGGATATGGTAAACCGGGTTGGCATTACCCCATTTAAAGAGCAGGTCTATGCAGATAATTAAAGACAAACAGATAATTGATGACACCTGGAGCTATGTTGCAGATGATGCCGAATTAAAAGCCGGTAACATCAGTGTTTCATTAGCCAGATGGAAACAAGATAAGCAGCAATTACTAGCCCATGATGGGAAACTCGGAGTTAGAATAGGTCCAGCCGATTCTATTGATGATATTTCTCCTGATTTGAAAGACATTCAACTCATCGAGCTGGATTTTCCAGACTTTGCTGATGGTCGCTTATTTTCTCATGCGTGGTTGCTTAGAGGTCGCTATAACTATCCAGGCGAAATTAGAGCAACAGGCCACTATATGCCGGATCAGGTGTTTTATTTATCACGTGTAGGCGTCAATGCTTTTAATCCTGAGAAAGTTGAAGATCTGCCTATAGTTCTATCGAATTTGAATGACTTTACTGTCAAGTATCAGAACTCCATCAATTAACGCCAGATCCGCTTATGATTAAAATTTGGGCGATTGCGTGTAACGTCAGGAATCGCCCAATCTCAACTGAATTCTTTATCGTAATGAAGGCGCCTGAATTAAGCTACCGATAGCTTGCCCGAAAGAGGCGCCCAGTTTGCCGGCAATTTTATCAATCAAACGCCCTTGCTGAGTAAAGTCAACGAGTTTCTCTGCGCCAATAATGTCCTTGGCGACGTGATCATCATTACCAAAGCCATCAGCAACACCCAGTTTAACCCCTGCTTCACCCGTCCAAACCAGGCCCGAAAACATGTCAGGTGTTTCTTTGAGCCTGTCACCACGTCCTGCTTTAACAGCGCCTATAAATTGCTGGTGAACTTGATCTAATAAACCTTGCATGTATTTGGTTTCATCTTCCTTAGGCGGAGAAAAAGGATCGAGCATGGCTTTATGCGCACCTGCTGTTAACAATCGACGCTCTACGCCGAGTTTTTGCATAACGTCAACAAAACCAAATCCATCCATCAGTACGCCTATTGAACCAATAAGACTGGATTGATTGACAAAAATCTTATCGCTCGCTGATGCAATGTAATAACAACCGGACGCGCAAATATCGCTAACCACGGCATAAACCGGCAAATCAGGATGTTCTTTTTTTATGTTTCTAATTTCCTCATAGACATAAGCTGATTGTACCGGACTGCCGCCCGGCGAATTGGAGTGCAGAATAATGCCTTTGGTGTGTTTGTCTTTTACTGCGTCTCTTAAACTTTCAATAATGTCAGCTGCATTACTGTCTTTATCTTCTGCAATGACCCCTACCACATCAATGACTGCCGTATGATCTTTGCTATTGCCACCCATGTCTTGTTTAATCGTTGGATACATGGCTACGCCAAAGATGGCAATCAAGTATGCAAACATTAATGACTTGAAAAAAACGCTCCAACGTCTTGCTCTTGTTTGTTCTGTTACAGCAGCTAAAGCCAG
>NQJG01000091.1 GCA_002256465.1 Methylococcaceae bacterium NSP1-1
TTTTACAGGCACTTGATGCGAATTATGTTGAAGTATTTCAAATTCAACCGAAACATTTGCCGCATATTCAACAGTTAATGCAAAAATACGCCGATCTCCTCATGGACTTGGCCGATGCCTCATTGGTCATTCTGGCCGAAGAGTTAGGCCATGGCCGTATATTCTCAACCGATCAACGCGATTTTAAAACCTATTGCTGGAAAAATCACAAACCATTCCAAAATCTCTTATTGCCGGAATAATCATGTTACCGCCGCTAAAACCGATTGCCATGAAAGAACGCGTCTCTCTGGTGTTTGCGTTCCCCACACCCGGAGATTCAGAATAGTTTAAAGAATTTTTTGACATGGATTGGACCTATGAATTAGTTTTGGTTATTGTTTTTCAGTCGCATTTTTTTATTTTGCGCGTTATTCTCTACATCTTCAAATACTCGTTAAATTGGAAATCGCCATGAAATTTACGCCTGCATTATTACCTCATCTGATCGATGCTATAGCCGATGTGATCGAAAACAACGCTGAAGAAGTGACCGCTTTGGATCAAGCTATTGGTGACGGCGATCATGTCACTAATTTACAACGCGGTATTCAGGCGCTTATACCGCAACGAGAGGAATTGAGCCAATTGGATTGGGCAGCCGCCTGGCAGAAAATCGGCATGACTTTAATGTCATCGATAGGTGGCGCGTCAGGTTCGCTGTACGGCACCTTATTTATTGCCTTAAGCAAAGCGGCGCGTGAGCAATCCCTGGATCTGCAAAGCTTTGCCGATGTTTTTACCAAAGGTGTGGAGGCGGTTAAACAACGGGGCAAGGCGGATGCCGGGGAAAAAACCATGCTCGATGTTTATATTCCTGTGGCGGATTACTTGCAAACGGCAGCGGCGAATTCCGTTGCGTTACCCGAAGTTTTGGCTAATATCTCGCAGGTTGCCATCGCGGGTATGGAGTCTACCCGCGATATGGTGGCTACCAAGGGCCGCGCTTCTTTTCTGGAGGAGCGCAGCCGTGGTCATATTGATGCGGGCGCTAAAACCGGTCAATTAATGATTTGCGCCATTGTTGATGTACTGACTAAACAGTTAGCAACCCCAGCGTAGAGCCGCTGTATGAACCGGGGCATCCCACAGGTTCAGCAATTCTTCGTCAAGCAGGCTCAGGGTTATTGAACACCCCGCCATATCGATTGATGTGGTGTAGTTGCCCACTAATGAGCGGGCTATAGTGATACCGCGCTTTTCCCAGTATTGGGCCGCCAGTCCATAAATCAGGTGCAGTTCCATCAAAGGCGTCGCACCGAACCCGTTCACATGCAGCAATACAGGCTGGCCTTTTTTCGGTTTCAATTCATCATCAATAATGCTTGCCAAGTGCTCCACAATTTCTGTGGCACTGGTTAAAGGCAGGGTTTCACGCCCACGTTCGCCATGAATGCCCACTCCCATTTCCATCTCTGTGTTGCTGATGTCAAAAGTGGGTTTTCCCAGGGCAGGTACGGTGCAACTGCTCAGTGCGACGCCCATTGAGGCGGTGGCGTGGTTGACTTTATCACCCAATGCTTTACAGGTTATTAAATCGGCATCTTTCTCTGCTGCTGCGCCGACAATTTTTTCTACAATCAAAGTACCGGCCACACCACGCCGTCCCGTGCTGTGCGATTTCGGCAAGGAAACGTCATCGCTTACCAACACTGATGCATTTGGGCAATCCAGCATCTCGGCGGCCATTTCGAAATTCATCACGTCACCGGCATAATTCTTGACTATAAATAACACTCCGCCGCCATTATCGACTGCTTGCGCGGCGGCTAACATTTGATCGGGGGTAGGGGAGGTGAATATCTGGCCTGGACAAGCGGCATCCAGCATGCCCGAGCCGACAAAACCGGTATGGAGGGGCTCATGTCCGGAACCGCCGCCGGAAATTAGCGCGACCTTGCCTGGGGTGGAGGGATTTATACGTCTGACAAAGTGCGGTTGGGCGTTGAGCTGGATAATATCGGCATGGGCCTTGGCAAAGCCGAGCAGGCTTTCCTCAAGCAGCGTATCGGTGGAATTGATGAATTTTTTCATGGCGGAAACTCCTGATGTTTTTATGATTATGTGGTCAATGCTGTTGACTTAAGAATGAAAAAACCTTCTCCAGAGGCAGGGGTATTTATATATGTGTCTGCTCCTTCTCCCTTGAGGGAGAAGGCTGGGATGAGGGGGATGTAAATAGTAAATTTTATTCTCCTCTCCCCAACCCTCTCCAGCAGGAGAGGGAGCAAAATCGAGTTGTAACTTAAAGTATTCAGGTTACAAAAAGTTGTATAGATACCTATTCTGAAGGTGTCGTTTGTCTTATTAAGTTATCAGCATTAGGGTGTGCGGTGGGATATTTAAGTTAACTTCGCAATGCTTGCGTCACGGCGCGAATATCAGGCATGACCCAGGTTGGCAGATAATTCGCTTCTTTCAAATCGTCTTCAGTAGACACGCCCGTCAATACCATGATGCTGCGAATGCCGGTTCGAACAGCCCCGAGGATGTCCGTCTCCAGGCGGTCGCCGATGGCCACCGTCTCATCCGGATCAACGCCCAATAATGCGAGGGCCTGTTGATAGATAATGGGTTCCGGTTTACCGATAATAGTCGGTGTTACGCCAGTGGCCACCTCCAGAGCGGCCAGAATTGCGCCATTGCCATGGGTGAGGCCGTGTTCTGTGGGTAGTGTCGTGTCGGCATTCGTGCCTATGAATTTTGCGCCGGCGCGAATATTTAGCGTAGCTGTTGCCAGTTTTGCCCAGGTCAGGGTTTCATCTTTACCACAGACCACAATGTCTGCGCCTTTTTTTTCCGGGTCATTGTCGTTATTTACTTCATAAAGTCCGGTTAGCGTAAAGCCACGTTCAATAAGCGGTTGCGTTGCACCGTCCTCGCCGACTACAAACACGCGGGTTTCAGCCGGATTTACATGTTCGCTCAGGTATAGTGCAGTGGCAATACCCGAAGTCAGAATTTGGTCTTGAGTCACTGTCACGTCCATTCGTGCCAGCTTTGTTACGTATTGCTCCGGCGTTAAACTGGCGTTATTGGTCGCCAGAATGAAGCGAATTTGCAGTTCACGCAGTGTATGAAAGAAGTCTGTCAATCCGGGTATCGGCTGTGTGCCATGCCATAAAACACCATCCATATCGATAATGAGTGCGCGAATATTTGTAAAAGGTTCCATGATGGTTATTTCTCAAAAATAGGATTTTTTGTTGTGTGTTCCAATCATTGCTACTGATTAACATAGCCTCCACTCCACTGTGAAACTAGAAACAATGCAACAGACTGCTGATATATAATACGCTCATTGTTGTTTACGGAGAGCGGAACTTGCCGGACTATAGTTTGAGATAGAGGATAGGGGATTAGAGGCTGGATGTAACGTAACGCTTTTGTGACTAGCTATTTACGCATGTGCGATTGTGGAGGGGAAGATGTATGGGAACCCTATGGCATCCGATTGATGACTTGTACATCTTCCGCATCCAAACAGCAAGTAATTCATTTTATACGACTTTACAGCCCAAAAGTTTGTTTACTTCAGTGTTAATCATCGTATCGTAATGGCGGCGTAAAACAGAATCAGTTGGTCGAATCGGCATGTTAGATTCAACCATGGCATAGAGATGGGTAATAGCGTGTCGTCTTAACATTGAATCTTCGGGCAGTTTTAGATTTTCGTGTTCAGACACTGAGTCTTCACGACAAATCTCGGCTTTGAGCAATGGTTCAGCTATTGTTTTAGGTTGCTGGAATTGTTGAGCTAATGTTTTTTTGTGGTCTTCATAATTACAAATTAATCGCTCGATTGCCCCTTGATCGCTTAGGCATTGCTCTATTTCAGCAGTTATAATCGAATCATAATGACGACTTAATGAAGAGTCGGTTGGGTGAGGGGATTTAAGGGATTCAATCATAGCGCGTAAATTAGTGAGATAATGTCGTCTCAGCATTGAATCTTGAGGAAGGTTTTCATTGCTGTCTTTTTGAGACAGGGTCACCGTTTCATTGGTTTGTGGCTCTACAATTGGCTCGTTTTTAAGTTCAGCAGAACGTAATGGTTCATTTGCTTGCGATTCAGGTAAAGATTCTTTTTTAGGCTCAGGTTTTAATATTGGCTTATTGGCTGTCTTGTTTTGCTCAGCTTGCATTGCCGACGGCTTTTGGCCTTTTGTAGGAATTCTTTTCCTTGCCGTAAAAATAATTAGAATAATTATTAGCAAAAGTACAATGGCTACGGCTGCAATTATAAGTTCAAATTCCATAATAACTCTCCGGCATTAAGAAGAAAAAAGAGACTGCATTTTTAAACTATAACATTTGTAGATTAAGTTGGCGACAGTGGGATCAACAAAACCCTATCAAGTGTGCGAATGAGTGACAGACGGTTCAGTCATAGATAAAGAAGGCTTACAATTCATATCAGCAATTATTATTGTAAAACATTTTATATATCAAGTTGATAAACGATGCTGCCATTCAGCGATTTTTACTTTTAAATCATCAATATTAATGGTGGTCAGTCGGCGTTGTTTTAATAATCGCTTGCCGGCTACCCAAACATCTGTGACTTGCTGCCGACTGGCTGCATAAACGATCTGTGAAACCGGACAATATAACGGTTGTGTTTCCAGATAGGTTAAATCAATAGCAATAACATCGGCG
>NQJG01000007.1 GCA_002256465.1 Methylococcaceae bacterium NSP1-1
TTAATATTGGGCATCCATTACTTGTACAAAGTTTGAACGTCGACGACCTGCATACTAATGAACCTGCCTGGGGTGTCGCTGATCAAGCCGGTCATGGTACGGAAATGGCCGGTTTATCGGTCTGGGGTGACCTGGCTCATAGCTTGGCAAGCTCTAATCCAGTCGTACTGACCCACCGTCTTGAATCCGTGAAAATTTTACCTCATAACGGTGGAAATATCGGCCGCCATCACGGCAATTTGACATTGGAAGCGGTCGCTCGACCAGAAGTCTCGGCACCGTATCGTCAACGAGTTTTCAGTATGGCAATCACTGCCAAGGACAATAGAGATCAAGGCAAACCTTCCGCTTGGTCGGCAACGCTAGATCGTCTAGCTAGCGATGTGGATGGTGAAGGACTTATACCTCGTTTGATTATTGTATCCGGAGGCAATATTGACGATATTAATGCTTGGGGCGGCTATCCATTCAGCAACAGTACTGACAGCATTCACGATCCAGGGCAAGCTTGGAATATTCTTACAGTTGGGGCTTACACCGAAAAAACTAACATCACTGAAGCGGACACCCAAGGCTATTCAGCTGTTGCTCCTTTCGGTGGATTAAGCCCTTTCAGCACAACATCAAGGACTTGGCAAAAACATTGGCCTTTAAAACCGGATGTGGTTTTTGAAGGCGGAAATGTGGCAAAAAATGCGTTAGGGCCAGTGACTATACACAGTCTCAACTTGCTGACAACGCATCACGAACTTACTGAACGTTTACTGACTACAACCAATGCAACCAGTGCTGCCACAGCTTTGTGTTCACGCATGGCCGCGCAACTCATGGCCCAGTATCCTAATCTCTGGCCGGAAACGGTGCGAGCTTTGATTGTGCATTCGGCAGAATGGACCGAGCAAATGAAGGCCGATTTTTTGGATGTACGTGAGCGAAGCGGAGATTATCAACACTTAATTCGCCATTGCGGCTTTGGTGTACCCAACCTGGAGCGCGCCTTATGGAGCGCGTCCAACTCGTTAACCCTAATCGTCCAAGACGAACTTCAGCCGTTTGTACGAGAAGACGATAAGGGAGAGCCAAAATTGCGTGAAATGCATCTGCATTCCCTACCTTGGCCTCAAGAAGCCTTAATGAATTTAGGCGAAACCATGGTTGAGATGCGTGTGACACTTTCCTATTTTATCGAACCTAGTCCCGGTATTGTTGAACGAGGCGCGGGCGGACGCTATCGTTATGAATCCCATGGTTTACGTTTTGATGTTAAACGCCCCGAGGAAAAACCCGATGATTTTCGCGCCCGCATTAACCAACGGGTACGCGATGCGGAAGATGGAAGCTATACCGGCGGTGGTTCCGATTATAATTGGCAGTTAGGGGCAGGATTGCGCCATCTTGGCTCGCTGCATTCGGATACATGGACTGGAACGGCTGCGGCCTTAGCTGAGCGCGGAGTTCTTGCCATCTATCCGGTGGCGGGTTGGTGGAAAACCCGCAAGAAAGAGGGGCGTTACGACAAAAAAGCGCGCTATGCCCTTATCATTTCTATTCGTACTCCAGAAACCGAAGTTGATTTATATAATGCCATCGAAAATCTGGTCGCGATTACCACATAGCTGAGTAGGGTGGACAATCAGCTTTATCGTTTGCCCAGCATTGAAGTCTAATTTAAGGGTAAAAGCTTGCCCGAAGCCTTTTTGCTGAGTTGAAATATTTGTGGCTTTTCCAGTAACTTCATCAACTGGGTTATCAGCCTGTTCTTTCATGCTCGATAGCCCAGGCTGAACTTCATCCGATATTTAACCGCTTAGCTGTTACTTGGCCTTACCAAACAGGTTTTTGAGTTTACCAAGTTGGCTTTTCGCGGGACTCACTGAGGGTTGCTCCACTTCAGGCGACGCTGTTTGAATGGCCTCTTCAACCTGTTTTGCATCTTCGGGTTTTTGTTTTGAACCGAGCAGGTTTTTAAGTTTTCCAAGCTGGCCTTTAACGGGACTTACTGAGGGTTGCTCCACTTCAACTGGTGCAGGCTGAATTGCTTCTATATCCTGATTTGAATCTTCCGGTTGCTGCTTTGAACCGAAAAGGTTTTTGAGTTTTCCAAGCCCGCCTTTAACAGCACTCACAGGCGGTTGTTCGTCTTGCAAAGCTGCCGGCTGAGTCACTGCATCGTTTTGTTTTGTTTCTTCGGATTGCTGAGTGATGTCGCCAAAGTAGTGTTTTATTCGTCCATACTTGTCTTTCATCGAGCTCACTGGAGCTTGTTCGACTGCCACGATTTCCTCTTCATATTGTTTGGTTTCTAGGGATCCCGGTTCTTCTGTAATGGGCTCTTGTTTAGTCTTGCCAAACAAGCCTTTGAGTTTTCCGGCGACTCCAGCCGTTTGTTCTTTGACGGGAATCTCAGGCTGTTCTTCCACTTCCACTGGCATAGGCTGAATTTCTTCTTCGTATCGTCTTGTTTCAGCAGGTTCCGGTTCCGAGGCTATGGGCTCTTGTTTGGTCTTGCCAAACAGTCCCTTGAGTTTTCCGGCGACTCCACCCGTTTGCTCTTTAACGGGAGAAACCGGCTCTTCTTCCATGTTCGATGGCGCAGACGTGACTTCTTCCTCGGTCTTTGGTAATTCAATGATTGTTTCTATTTTTTCCTGCATTAAAGGCGCTGGTTGCGCTTGTACTTTAACTTGTTCGACTGACTTGTCCTTTTCCAGTTGTGTAATTAGCGTATCCTTAACATTTAATTTTTCTTCCAATTGCGTTATCTGCTGTTTGGTATTAACTAAATCAAGTGCTTGTTGTTCCAGTTCTGTAAGACGCGCCAATTCAGCCAGGTGTTTTTCCAGGGTTTGAGATAAAACCTGTTGAGCTTTTTCCTGTTGCTCTTGCAGTATGGATTTTTGCTCTTCAAGTGCTTGTTCCAATTTGGAAAGCTGACTGGTTTGCGTGGCTAAGGTTGATTGTAATGTTTCAAGCAATGCTTCTTTTTCAACCCGTTTTGCCGTTTCAGCCTGATAAGATTGTTGCAATTCGGTTTTGGCCTGCTGTTCACTTTGCAGACGTGTTGTTAACAGGTTGATAACTCTATCGTGTTGTTGCCACAAGCCTTCTGCCTTGATGTCACCCATTACAGGTACGGGGCGTTCGCCAAGATCGAAACTGGTATGTAAGGATTGAATAATCCCGGCAACCTGCTTGTTGCGTTGAGTTAGCTGCTCTTCAAGTTTTACAGCTCGTTCTGCTTCCTTTTGAGCGAACTGTTTGGCTTGTTCCATTTGTTCGGTATTTGCAGCTAATTCCTCTTGTATTTGCTGCATCTGTTGCTGGGCGGTATTAAGCGCGGCATTCAGATCATTTTGCTTTTCAATATGCGCTTTTTCACTGGCGATAGCCTGTCTCTTTAAGAAGGCAATCCTGATGCTGTAAAGAATTGTACAGAGCAACCAGACTGCTATCGCTAAAGCCACCGCGTACTTGGTATTGTTAACAGTCACTTGAATCCAGTCAGCAAGAGTGGATTTAATAATAGGTAAGTAAGTTTCCATAAGTATGTTCCTCAATAAAAAATAGTGTTAAAACTCTATGCCCTGCTCAGCTTTAATTACCTGCTGAAAAGCATGTTTGATCATGGTCATTTCGGTTACAGTATCCGCGATTTCTATTACTTCCGGGGCAGCATTGCGACCGGTCATAATCAAATGTAACCAGGATGGTTTTTCATTGCGAATAAAATCGGCAATTTCCTGACCTGAAATCCACTGATAACCGCAGCAATAATTAATCTCGTCCAGTAACACCACGTCAAACTCTTCGGAAAGGATTTTCTGTTTGCTGAGCTCCCATATTTCCCGGCTGGTTTTAATATCCTGTTCAGGATTTTTGGTATCCCAGGTGAAGCCATCACCCAACGCGTGCCATTCAATGTTATCAAAACGTTGTGCGGCTTTTTGTTCGCCGGTTTGCCATTGCCCTTTTATGTACTGGATAACACAGACTTTCATGTCCCAGCCTGCGGCACGAAAAACCATCCCCAATGCACTGGACGATTTGCCCTTGCCTTCCCCGGTATTAACAACAACCAGCCCTCGTCGTCTATCTCTCGATTTCATAAACTATTCCGTAATTTGATTAAATATCCTCGTACACATGCACAGACATCTACATAACTTTTTTATTGAACGTATTGAACACTTTAAATCATGATAAAGTTGCCCTATTCTTTATGCCCTTCATTGTAACCTTAAAAACGACATTATGACCGAAGCAACTATATTATTTTCCGACGCAAAACAAGTCATTCCAGGTGGCGTTAATTCGCCGGTACGCTCTTTTAGCGGAGTTGGCGGCACGCCGGTTTTTATCGACCATGCCAGTGGCGCATATATCTACGATAGCTCGGGCAATCGTTATATTGATTATGTCGGTTCCTGGGGACCGATGATTTTAGGCCATGCGCATCCTGACGTTATTGCCGCTGTTAAACAGGCGGCTGAAAAAGGCCTGAGTTTTGGCGCCCCGACAGAAATTGAAACGATGATGGCCCAGCGCGTTTGTGAGCTGGTGCCGTCTTGTGATCTGGTTAGAATGGTCAGTTCCGGTACCGAAGCCACGATGAGCGCTATCCGGTTAGCCAGAGGCTATACCGGGCGAGATAAAATCGTCAAATTCGAAGGCTGTTATCACGGCCATTCCGATTCATTATTAGTTAAAGCCGGCTCAGGCGCCTTGACTTTTGGCGTCCCCAGTTCACCGGGTGTACCTGCATCGGTTGCTGCCGACACCATTACCTTGACCTATAACGACAGCGAATCAGTCAGCAAGCTGTTTGCCGAAATCGGTGAACAAATCGCCTGTATTATTGTTGAACCTGTCGCGGGCAATATGAACTGCATTCCACCGGTGCCGGGTTTTCTCGAAACCTTACGCCAGGTCTGCGACCACTATAACAGCGTACTGATTTTTGATGAAGTGATGACGGGATTCAGGGTTGGGCTGAATGGTGCGCAAGGGGTTTATAACATTACACCCGATTTGACCACGCTGGGTAAAATTATCGGCGGAGGTATGCCGGTCGGTGCTTTTGGCGGGCAATGTAAAATCATGGAATATCTTGCTCCGCTGGGCCCTGTTTATCAGGCGGGTACATTGTCCGGAAATCCTGTTGCCATGGCGGCTGGACTGAAAACACTGGAATTAATTGCCCAGCCCGGTTTTTATGAATCGTTGACTGCAAAAACCGAAAAATTGACTTCCGGCTTGAAAGAGCGCGCCAAGCAAGCCGATATTGCCTTGACCACCAATAGCGTTGGCGGAATGTTTGGCCTGTTTTTCAGCGCTGAACAGCAAGTGACGACCTTCGCCCAGGTTATGCAATGCGATCAGGCTTTATTCAAACGCTTTTTTCATGCCATGCTGGATGCCGGTGTTTATCTGGCCCCTTCAGCGTTTGAAGCCGGTTTTGTTTCAGCCGCACACAGTGATGAAGATCTGGATAAAACGCTGGATTGTGCAGAAATAATATTTAATCGTTTGTAGTTCGTGCAGAAAATGGATTTTATAAACAGCCTACCTCCCTTCGTATTGGTCTTTATCGGTTTGTTGGCAGGCGCATTATCAATGCGCCTGCTCTATGCCAAAGACAAGACCACTATTGCAAAACTCTCAACCGATTTTGCTGTATCGGAAGAAAAATTAAAGCAGTTTCAAAACAGGGAATCTGAATTCAAGCAGTTGCAGCAACTCTATGTTGAGACCAAAACAAAAAATGCCGAATTGCAAACTCGGATCAATGAGCAGGCAAAAAATGCCGAGGAAAAATTGGCCTTATTAAAGGATGCAGAAGCTCGGCTGAATAATCAGTTTGAGAATCTGGCCGGTAAAATTTTCGACGAACGCAACCGGCAATTTACCGAACACAATAAAACCAGTCTGGACCATATCGTTAAGCCGTTGCGTGAGCAGTTAGGTGAATTCAAGCAACGCATAGAGACCGTTTACGACAATGAAAACAAGGACCGTATTTCTCTGCGCGAGGAAATTATCTCGTTAAGGCGTGATACTGCGCAAATGAACCAGGAAGCCCTTAACCTGACCCGCGCCTTGAAAGGCGATAAAAAAGCCCAGGGTAACTGGGGAGAAATGATACTTGAAACTGTGCTGGAAAAATCGGGGCTGCGAAAAGGCATAGAGTACGAAACGCAGGGCGCATTCCGGGATGAAAATAATAAACTGTTCAAGCCCGATGTGATAGTCCGTTTGCCAGAAGACAAGGATATAATTATTGATTCCAAAGTCTCTTTGCTGGCTTATGAGCGACACTGCTCAACCGAGGATGACGCAGAACGCATAGCCGCGTTAAAGCAGCATACCGAAGCAGTGCGAACACACATTAAAAGCTTGAGTACCAAAGATTACTCGGGTCTGAAAGGTTTGCGATCCCTGGATTTTGTGTTGTTATTCATGCCAATAGAAGCGGCCTTTATTGCCGCTTTTCAGGCCGATGAACGATTATTTACCGATGCTTTTGAACATAAAATAATCGTCGTCACTCCCACCACGTTACTGGCAACGTTACGCACTATCGAAAATATCTGGCGCTATGAGCGCCAGAACGAAAATGCCAGAGCGATAGCCGATAAAGCCGGCATCGTTTATGACAAAATACGCGGCTTCGTGGAAGACCTGGATAAACTGGGCAAGCAATTAAGTACCGTTCATACGACTTATGACGGGGTTATGAATAAATTAACTCAGGGCCATGGCAATTTGATCCGTCAGGCAAGCAGTTTTGTTGATCTGGGCGTCAAGGTTAAGAAAACAATACCCAAGAGTATTACTGAGCAGGCGGGACTTGAGACGGACGAGGGACAAAAAGAAGGCACTTAAGAGTTTAAGTGCCTTTGGAGTAGCAACACAGGAGAGAACAAGCGTTTGTAATAATTACAGCAGTTGTCATGCCAATATCGTGATCAGCCTTATACAATAAGGGGGTGCACTATCGATAGCACTCTTGATTATATTTACAGTCGTTTTTTTGCTCTATTTTTAAGCCGTAATAACTGCAATTGCTTACCAATTTGGTGCAATGATATATAAACTGTATATGTACATAAAAACGTGACCGATCAAAGAATTTTTATCTATACCGAATAAACAAAAGGAAGCGAATATGCAACATAAACCAGCAACGACTCGTGTAAAAATCCACGATCTTATTCAAACGCGTTGGAGTCCTCGAGCCATTGATCCTGACAAAGACGTAAGCCATGATGATTTAACTGCGCTTCTGGAAGCAGCGCGTTGGGCTCCTTCCTGTTTTAATGACCAACCCTGGCGTTATATAGTCTGCGTTAAATCAAAAGATGAAACCAGCTGGCAACAGGCGCTCACCTGCCTGGCAGAAAAAAATCAACTGTGGGCTAAAAATGCACCCGTATTGATGCTTTCCATCGCTATGGATAACTTCAATCACAACGGCAAGCCCAATCGCTGGGCGATGTATGACACCGGAGCCGCAAGTGTCAGCCTGTGTTTTCAAGCGACTGCACTTGGCATGGTGGTGCATCAAATGGGGGGGTTTAACGCGGAAAAAGCGCGTGACCTTTTTAAACTTCCATCCGACTGCACGCCCATGTCCATGATAGCCGTCGGCTATCAGGCGGATATTGATGTGCTAGACGATGATTTTAAAGAGGCCGAATTAGCTGAGCGCAGCCGCGCCTCATTAGACCAACGATTTTATTTTGGACAATGGGGATTGGGAATGGAGTAATGAGTATTGTAGAGCTTATGGCAAAAGTATGTAACGCGGTTTTGCCCACACTGACTGGCTTGGTTTCAATGCGCGATGCTCGGCTTACACGTGTTTGCGTTGCAAAAATTGAAAAATGTCCACTTCAATGGAGGCAAATGCAACTATCCAAAGTATCGCATCATAAACATCCAGCCATGCCGATTGCCATGCCCAGGCAATCACCATGGCAATCAGTCCGGTAAAAACAGTCACGGTTGCCAACCAATAGTTTTGCCGGTATTTGAACACTTTATCCGGATAACGCACTTCCAGTTCAAGTAAAGCGATCAATACAAACCAGAGAGCAGAATTGACTACATCCAGCCATTCGCTGTCATGGATATAACTAAAAAACGTTAGCGCAATAACTGCGATTAAGATGCTGCGTATTTCATGCAACCTATTTTCGGCCATCGGAACGGCACCGTTGGCTTCCAGTTCATACAGCACCAGCAACACCAGCCAGGTCAAGGCATCAACAGCGCTGGTCAAGGTGTCGGCTATGGCATAGATAACCACGTTAAGTGCTAGCAATGCCACAATGACTAGCTTGAATCTGGGGTAAGGAATGGATGAGAAATAATTAAACATGCTTAAATCCAACAAAGTGTAATCTTATGACTTGGCGTAGTTATCGATTTAAAACGCAAAACTCCATTATAAGATGAGTATAAAAATCTTGCACTTACTCCGGCTATGGAACTGAATGTGAATTATTCCGCGTGGCAGGTCTCTGGATTAGGTAAAAACAGCAGGCAAAAAAAATGCGGCTGATTAGGCCGCATTAAGAGAAGGATATAAAACTCTGATTTCCGAGGAGGAAGTTTGCATCTCAAGAGTTGCACATATTCTAGTAATAAATTCTAACGAATGGAATGTGGCATATTGACGCGTGACAGATTGTCGCAGGGTTTAGGGTGTTTCTTGTAACAGGTTACTCAGTTTAGCAAAATCATGAAGCGAGAGTGCTTCAGCCCTTAATGTCGGATCAATGTTCAACGTGATAATAGATTCTTCGTCAATGAGTTTTTTTAAAGAATTACGCAATGTTTTGCGGCGTTGCGAGAATGCCTGTGTTACGACTCTATTGAGTTTTTCCATGTCATTAACCACAACAGGTGGTTGTTGATGCGGCACAAGCCTGACAATTGCCGACATGACTTTTGGCGCCGGGTCGAAGCTTTCAGGAGGCACATCAAATAAAAGTTCTGTTGCACAATAATATTGCATCATGACACTGAGTCTGCCATATTTTTTACTGCCAGGCCCCGCACAAATCCGGTCAACCACTTCTTTTTGCAGCATAAAGTGCATGTCTTCAATGCAAAAAGCGTTATCCAGCAAGTGAAACATTAACGGCGTTGAAATGTTATAGGGCAAATTACCGATGATACGCAGTTTTTCGTTATCTTTTGCCAGGGTTGAAAAATCGAATTTTAAAGCATCGGCACTGTGAATTTGCAAATTATTTTGTTGCCTGAATTTGTCTTTGAGTAACGCCACCAGATCTCTGTCTAGCTCAACCACATCAAGACGTAATCCCAGTTTCAATAAAGGCTCTGTTAATGCACCTTGTCCAGGGCCTATTTCAACCCAGTGTTCATCAGGTTTTGCCTGTATGCTGGAGAGTATGTTGTAAATAATATTGTGGTCATGAAGAAAATTCTGGCCAAAGCGTTTGCGTGGGGTATGTGTCATTTTATCAGGAATTGTTGGTCGCCATTTTTAATGCGGTTTGCAGGGCAAATTGCAGGCTACCGATGTCGGCTTTGCCGGTGCCGGCCAGATCCAAAGCTGTGCCGTGGTCAACTGAGGTACGGATAATAGGGAGTCCCAGTGTGATATTGACAGCCTGTCCAAAGCCTATGTATTTAAGCACGGGCAAGCCCTGATCGTGATACATGGCTAACACGGCATCTGCAGAGGCCAGATATTTGGCGGTAAATAAAGTGTCAGCAGGAAGCGGTCCCTGGAGATTCAGGCCCTGTTGGCGTAAACCTTCCAGTACCGGTTCAATAATTTCGATTTCTTCACGGCCCAGGTGGCCGTTTTCTCCGGCATGAGGGTTAAGTCCACACACCAGTATTTTTGGGTTATCAAGATGAAATCGTGAACGTAAATCATGATCGAGTATACGAATGACGGTTCTCAGGCGCGTATGAGTGATGGCTGTGCTGACTTTTGCAAGCGGTAAGTGAGTCGTAACCAAGGCAACGCGCAATCCCGGTGTTGCCAGCATCATCACCGGATGTCCACCGGTAATCCCGGCAATATATTCGGTATGACCGCTAAAGGGGAAACCTGCCTTATTGATTATACCTTTATGTACAGGGCCAGTGACCATTGCATCAAAAAGTCCGTCCACGCAACCTTTTGTTGCTTTAGTAATGGTTTTTAATACATAACGGCTGTTTAGCGGGTTTGTCTGTCCGCACTGAGCGGGTTCTGTGAGTTCAACAGGTAACATTGTCAAGCATCCTGCTGTTTGAGATGTTGGTGGCAAAGAACTGTCAAATTCGTTGATCTGGATAGATAAGCCTAACTGCTTGGCGCGTTGCAGCAACAATTCAGGGCTGGCTATCGCGATGAGTTGGCAGGGTAAATCCTGCTGGGCAAGCTGGATGCAAAGATCGGGACCTATGCCGGCAGGTTCGCCGGGTGTTAACGCAATGCGCAGTATGGTATTGAGGTCCATGTGCCATGAAGTCTAAAAAAGAAATAATTTTACAGCATAATGACTCGATGATTTTAAAAACCAACAAAAATTTTAATGCTCGATAACAACCCATCAAGTTAAATAAGGTTACAATAAACTCATTTTTTGAAAATTGAAGGTTTTCTTTTGGCTGAAAAAATTATTCGTATTGCCACGCGTCAGAGTCCTTTGGCGTTGTGGCAGGCAGAGCACGTTGCAGAGCGTTTGGAGCAAGCATTTCCACGGGTGAAGACGGAATTGGTTAAAATGGTGACTCGAGGCGATAAAATTCTCGATGCGCCATTGGCCAAGGTTGGCGGTAAGGGTTTGTTTGTTAAAGAGCTGGAGCAGGGTATGTTAGAGGGTTCGGCTGATATTGCTGTACACTCCATGAAAGATGTACCGGTGGATTTTCCTGAAGGCCTGCATTTGGCGGCCATTTTATCTCGCGAAGATCCGACTGATGCTTTTGTCTCAAACCGTTATTCAACATTAAATGAGTTGCCGGCTAACGCCAGAATAGGTACGTCCAGCTTGCGCAGACAATGCCAGATTAAAGAAAAATTTCCGGATGCTGAAGTATTGTCATTAAGAGGTAATGTCAATACTCGTTTGGCCAAGCTGGATGCAGGTATCTATGATGCTATTATTTTGGCTTCAGCCGGTTTAAAAAGACTGGGCATGGCTAAACGTATAACTCAATCTCTGGATACAAGTATAAGCTTGCCGGCAATTGGCCAGGGAGCGATAGGCATTGAGTGTCGTGTCGATGATCTGGAAATCAATGAAATTTTGGGGGCTTTGCATGATGCTGAAACGGGTTTGTGTGTTTCTGCTGAACGAGCGATGAACGCACGGTTGAATGGCGGCTGCCAGGTACCCATTGCAGGTTTTGCTCTACTTCAAGGTGGGCAAATATTCATGCGAGGATTAGTCGGTAATCCCGATGGCAGTGTCCTTTATCGGGCTGAACTCTCGGGCGGATCGGATCAGGCAGAAGCTATCGGTCTGCTGATTGCCGAAGATTTGCTGGCTCAGGGTGCGGATAAAATTCTGCATGCATTATTTCATTGATCAAGTTGTTGAAGAGGGCGCATGTATTAGTGACTCGCCCCGCACATCAAGCAGAAAATTTAAGTCGTTTAATCGAAGAATGGGGCGGGGTGGCGTTCAGGTTTCCAACCCTTGCTATTGTACCGTTGGAT
>NQJG01000092.1 GCA_002256465.1 Methylococcaceae bacterium NSP1-1
AGCCAATGACAGCCAGGTGGTCGTTTATGACGATGCCGGCGGCGCGTTTGCAGCACGCTTATGGTGGTTATTTCGAAGTTTGGGACACGACAAAGTTGCCGTATTAAATGGCGGTATTCAGCACTGGCAAAAACAAGGCTTTTCTCTAAACACTACCTTGCCCACCATTCAATCCACCACCTTCCGACCGTATCTAAATACCGGCCACTGGCTCAACGCCACACAAGTCCGGAACAGTCTCGCTAAAAAAACGCTATGCCTGATTGATGCCCGAACGCCAGAACGCTATCGCGGCGAACAAGAACCCATAGACCCGGTTGCGGGACATATTCCAGGAGCATTAAACCGCGCCTTTCAATTAAATCTTGATAACAAGGGTTTATTTATATCAGACGACCAGTTACGCAATCAATTTAAACAGCTTATCGGCACGACCGCACCAGAACAGGTTGTTCATTATTGCGGCTCAGGTGTAACCGCCTGTCATAATTTACTGGCAATGGAACACGCTGGATTAACCGGCTCAAAACTTTATGCAGGGTCATGGAGTGAGTGGATCAGGGATAAAAATCGGGCAGTTGCGAAAAGCTAAGCAATATAAGGGTCTTTGACCTTAGCCTAAACTGCCCCGGCTTATTTAAAAGCATGTAACGCTACCATCTTCCAGCTATTCCGTTCCCTAAATATGATCCTGCAGCTGCGCCAAGACCAGTGACAACCGGATCACCGCTACCCATTTGATAGCCAAAGACACTGCCTATAACACCTCCCGCCAAGCCTTGCGTTGAGCGTGGGTCTTGATAACGTTGACGTTGGGGTTGTTGAGGGTAATATTCGGCTTGTGGTTGTGGATAATAGTGGACTTGTGGCTGCGGATAATAGTGAACTTGAGGTTCTGAATAATAATAGTTCACTTGGGGTTGTGGATAATAATGTTCATGGTGGTGTCCATGATGTCCCCTGCCATGATGACCATGACCTCTCCAACCATGATCATGGTCAGCGTAAGATATAGATGAGTACAGAATTACAGCCGCAGTTATTTGGATTAAAAAAAGTAACTTTTTCATAAGATTCCTCTCGATAAGTAATTAATTCAGCATTGATTATCAGTCAAAAAAATTAAGTTATTTAGTTATAAGCTTTGTCGAAAATTATATTTAGTTAAACATGAATGAATGCTTAATGAAATCGAAGGATTGATAATTTCATTATGGATTATCGCCCTCCAGCGATCCCGTTGCCCAGATAAGATCCTGCAGCAGCGCCAAGTCCCGTAGCTATGGGGTCACCCTTACCGATTTCATAGCCCAAAACACTGCCTACAACACCGCCTGCCAGGTAATATCTGGTTTCTGGTTGCGGATAATATCTCGGCTCTTCATTCTGGTATTGATGATGTTTATTTTTATGATGCCCTTTGCCATGACCACCTCCAGAAGCATAAGATGAAGACGAGTACACAGCTAAAAGTGTCGTTAATTGAATTAAAACAAAAAACTTTTTCATAGGGCTCTATTTAAGGTTAAGAATGAGTGAGTAAACAAAGGTTATTAATTAATAATTTTTGGTAAACAATAGACTCTTTAACCTTAATGGCAGCTTAACGAACTCTGACGCAGTAGAAAATAAATACGGCAGCGAGCGACCCAAGACAACATTAAGCCGTCTGACTTGCACGAATTTATGCAAGCAATAACGCACCCTTAACTCGCGTCAGCTTTGCAGTAGGCGACATCATTGAATCGATAGATGAAGAAAAACTGACCGTCATTCGATTGATCGAAAAAGATGGCTTGATTACTTATGTAGGAAAAAATACATCCGGACAAGAAGTTCAATTGGAAGAAATCGAACTAAATCATCATATTCAGTTTAACAAGCCTCAGGATCGACTGTTTACTGGTCAAATCGATCCCAGTTCATGGTTTCTGCTACGTTATGAAACGTGGCTCAGACTACAACAGCATCAGCAGTCGCCGGTTAAAGGCCTGCTTGGGGGACGAACTTCATTAATACCCCATCAATTATATATTGCTCACGAGTCAGCAAACCGGTCTGCGCCTAGAATCATGCTCGCAGATGAAGTAGGCTTAGGTAAAACCATCGAAGCAGGTTTAATTTTGCACCACCGACTTATCAATGGCCTGACTCATCGAGTATTGATTATTGTACCGGAAAGTCTCCTGCATCAATGGCTGGTGGAAATGCTCAGGCGCTTTAATCTACGTTTCAGTGTTTTTGATGAGGCACGCTGTCTTGAAGAGCTTAATGATGACGGTCTGGATAAAGACGAAAGCGCAAAAGACGTTAATAATCCGTTTCTAACTGAACAGTTGATTCTTTGTAGTCAGGGATTTTTTTCTAATTACCCGCGCCGACAGCAACAAGCCTTGCAGGCAGGCTGGGACATGGTCATTGTGGATGAAGCGCACCATCTTCAATGGAGTGAGCAAGCCGCCAGCCCTGAATACCGGTTTGTTGAGCAATTAAGCCTGCTTTCTCCCAGCCTTATTTTATTGACTGCCACACCAGAACAGTTAGGCAAAGAAAGCCATTTTGCCCGACTAAGATTACTGGACCCTGATCGGTTTTACAGTTTTGCTGCTTTCGTCGAAGAAGAGCGGTTGTTTGAACCCGTCGCAAACGCCGCCAAATTGCTACTGGCGGAGCAAACATTGGATGAACAAGACCAGCAAAATTTAACCAAACTGCTTAAAGATGACAATGTCGGCGGGTTACTGAAAAATATTAACGACCCTTTAAAATCGACAGACACACGTGATGCGCTGATCAAGATATTGCTCGATCATCATGGCACGGGACGAATCTTATTCAGAAATTCCCGGCAAACAGTACAAGGTTTTCCAGAACGCGAACGTTATGGTTATGCTTTAACGGGCCATCAAAACGATACTGACTTGCAACAGGATCCTCGCTTTATCTGGCTGATTGATAAATTAACCGCTTCGGTAAAGACTGAGTCAAGCGCATCATTAAAAGGTCAAAAAGCCCTATTAATCTGTAAACACGCACAAACCGCTATTGATCTGGAACAAACCTTAAAAAATCGCGCAGGTATTGCATCGGCAGTTTTTCATGAAGGCATGACCATTATTGAGCGCGACCGGGCAGCAGCTTATTTTGCCGACCAGGAAAGTTCGGCGCGACTTTTGATCTGTTCTGAGATCGGTAGCGAAGGTAGAAACTTTCAATTTGTTCATCACTTGATTCTGTGGGATTTACCAACCAACCCCGATTTATTGCAGCAACGCATAGGCAGACTTGATCGTATCGGTCAAAAACATATTATTCAGATACATATCCCTTACCTGGAAAATACTGAACAACACTGCTTGTATCGATGGTATGACGAAGGGCTTAATGCGTTTCGCAGCAATAATTCGGCTGCCCAGCCTGTTGCCGATAAGCTGCACACTGAGCTGGCCGAATTGCTGCACAACAATAATCAGGCTGATATTGATGCGTTTATAGCCAAAACCCAGGCGCTTAGTACAGAAATTGAAGCTCAATTACACAATGGCCGTGATCAATTGCTGGAATTGAACTCGTGTCGTAAAGATTTGGCCGACGAACTGATTGACCAGCTGAATGCCTATGAACATGAAGATGTGCTTTGGCCTTACATGGAAGATGTGTTTGAATGCTATGGAGTTGATACCGAATTTCATTCGCCGGATTGTTTTATTATTCGCCCCAGTGATCATATGCGTGTTTCACACTTTCCCGGCTTATCTGAAGATGGCATGACTGTAACTGTCAACCGGCAGATTGCCCTGGCACGTGAAGAACTTCAATTTTTGACGTGGGAACATCCGGTAGTCACTGCTGCAATGGATCTAGTATTATCCAGTGAAACAGGTAATGCAGCTGTCAGCGTGATCAGACACAGTGATCTAAAAGCAGGACAGTTTTTACTGGAGTGTTTGTTTATTGTCGAGTGCAGTGCGCCTGCCGAATTACAAATTGGCCGGTTTTTACCGCACACGCCGATTCGAGTATTGATCAATCAACATCAAAAAGATTTAACGGAAACGATAGATCATCGTAGTTTATTGGAAACCGGCAAAAATTTTGATAAACAACAAATCGTAAATTTTCTTAATAATCAGCGACTCCCCATCACCAAGCTTTTGGCTGCGGCAGAACAAAAAGCCAAAACCGATATGCAACAGCTCATTGATGATGCAACCAAAACCATGCTCGACTCGCTGGCGGCCGAAATAAAACGCCTGGTCAGGCTGAAAAAAGTCAATCCGACCATTAAAAAAGAAGAAATTGAGCATCTTAAAGACATGACCATGCTGGCCCATGAAAATATTCAGGCAGCACATTTAAGACTGGACGCAGTGCGTTTCGTTATTACCAGTTGAGAAATTCTATGTTAAATATCGGCAAGATCAATAAACTGAACGTCGTTAAAAAACAGGGTGCTGACGTCTATCTCGATAACGGCACATCAGGAAAGGTACTGCTGGCGGACAAAAAAATGTCCGCAACCTGCCAGGTAGGTGATACTCTGGAGGTGTTTGTCTTTGTGGATTCGGAAGGCCATCTGGCAGCCACCACGAAAATACCGTTTGCTCAAGTGGATGATATTGCATGGTTAAAAGTGGTATCGCTTAATTATGTGGGTGCTTTTCTGGATTGGGGCTTGCCCAAAGATTTGCTGGTTCCCTTTAGTGAACAACACCACGAGATGGAAGTCGGCAGGTCTTATCTGGTCAAAGTGTTTCTCGATGACAAAAACCGCATTGCCGCCACCACCAAAATTGACCGTTTTATCAATGATGAATCGGTCGATTTTGAAGTCGGTCAAAAGGTTTCGTTGATCATCGCAGAGAAAACCGAACTGGGTTTTAAAGCCATTGTGAATAATACCCACTGGGGATTGCTGTATCAAAATGAGCTGTTTCAGGCGCTCAGAAAAGGCCAAAAACTGGACGGCTATATAAAAAAAATAAGAGACGATCAAAAAATTGATCTCAGTCTTCATCATCCGGGCTACGGCAAAGTGGTATCGCTGACCGATAACATTTTAATCAAGCTGAAAGAGAACGATGGCGTATTGATGTTAAGCGATAAAAGCCCGCCCGAAGCCATTTATGCCGCATTCGGGGTAAGTAAAAAAGTGTTTAAACAGGCGATTGGCGCATTGTATAAGAAAAAGTTAATCACCCTTGATAAGAATGGAATCAGGCTGATTTGATAAAATCGTCATTAAAAAATAAGCCTTTGAGATCTCCTGGTGAGTCGCTTGATACAGAAATCATGGACTTAATTAATCCGAATTGACAAGGTTGGTAAAGTTTTGATCCTCGCCCCCATTTATGTCGTCTATGTCCTTTATCCGCAAGACATAAACGGGAACTGGAGAAATGCCAATGCTTTATTGCAAGACAAACTTAAGCCCGATCAGCATCAAAATAGATGCCAAAACCGGGCGTAAAAATCTTTCGGGAATTTTTGCACTCAGGTGGCTACCTATCCAGATGCCAGGCAAAGAACCTATCAGCAAGCTGCCCAATAAAACCACATCCACATTACCTAAACTAAGGTGACCAATCCCGGCAACAGCAGTAAGCGGAATAGCATGCGCCAAATCAGTGCCAACGATTTTTAGCGTAGTCATCCTGGGGTAAAGAAATAACAGCGCTACAGTACCCAGCGCACCGGCTCCCACAGAAGACAGCGTTACCAGTATGCCAAGCACTGCACCAATAAATATGGTGGCGGGTATTTGAAAATGCTTGAAGCGTGCAGCATTCTCGGGATTACTATGTTCATCATCAATAGGCTTTAGTGTTGCCGCTTTATTCAACAACACACTACGCACAAACAGCGCGCAAGCGGTTAATACCAGAGCAATACCCAACGTGAACGTAATTGCCCCTGACGTTTCTTTGCCTATAGTCATTAAATGTTTAAGTACAAATAGCGTAATCAAGGCAAAAGGTATGCTGCCCAGTGCCAGCCAGCCCACAATTTTCCAATCAACCGAGCCATGTTTACCGTGATGGACCCATACGCCACTGGTTTTGGTAATAGCGGCAAACAATAGATCTGTACCCACCGCAACAGCCGGTTTAAATCCAAACAAGAATACCAGCAATGGGGTCATCAGCGAACCACCGCCTACACCCGTAATGCCAACCAATAACCCGACCATAAAACCCGAAAACGT
>NQJG01000008.1 GCA_002256465.1 Methylococcaceae bacterium NSP1-1
GGCTAGAACTGTATCTTTATCTTTACCGCGAGGAAGAAATTCAGTCGCACCATGGCTTAATTGGCGTGCTCGTGTGCTCGCCAACAAAACCAGTTTGAAGCGGTTTTCTACGTGTTCTAAACAATCTTCGATAGTAACTCTGGCCATTATTAAACCTAAATATGAGTAAAAAGTTATCAGCCTGATTAATCAGGCTGATAGTAAATCCAATGTACAAGGTACAGGAAGTGAGGTCAAGGTACAAGATTTATAAACCTATCACTCTATGCCTTATTTCTAGCTGCGTGATTTTAATATCGCCACGGCAGGTAGTTCTTTGCCTTCAAGAAATTCAAGAAATGCACCGCCACCTGTAGACGTGTATGAAACCTGATCATTAATGCCGTACTTGTCGATAGCCGCCAAAGTGTCTCCGCCGCCGGCAATTGAAAAAGCACTACTTTCGGCAATAGCTGTTGCCAGTGTTTGGGTGCCATGACTGAACTGTTCGATTTCAAATACACCAACAGGACCATTCCAAACAATGGTGCCGGCGGATTTTAGCAATTCAGCATACTGTTTTGCAGTATCGGGGCCTATATCCAGAATCAAATCATCGGCTTCAACGTCTTCAACCTTCTTAATTGTGGCGATTGCAGTTTCAGAGAATTCTTTGGCACAAACCACATCAACAGGTATAGGGATATCAGAGCCTGCTTGTTTGGCGGCGGCAATTAAACGTTGTGCTTCTTCTATTAAATCATCTTCATAAAGCGACTTGCCTACTGGAAAACCCGCGGCCGCAATAAAAGTATTGGCAATACCACCACCGACGATTAATTGATCTACCTTTTCTGACAGTGATTTTAAAACAGTTAATTTAGTAGATACTTTAGATCCGCCGACAATCGCCACCAGCGGTTTTGCAGGTGTTTCCAGAGCTTTGCCCAATGCATCCAATTCACTGGCTAATAAAGGGCCGGCGCAAACAATCGGTGCAAACTTGGCTACACTGTGTGTTGAAGCCTGAGCTCTGTGTGCCGTGCCAAAGGCATCCATTACAAAAACATCACAAAGAGCGGCCATTTTTTTGCCTAACTCATCACTGTTTTTCTCTTCGCCGACATTGAAGCGCACGTTTTCACAAAGTACGACTTCACCTGGTGCAATAACAATTCCATCCAGCCAGTCTTTTTCTAATCTGACTGGTTTGCCAAGCAGTTCTGACAAGCGTTCGGCAACGGGCTTCAGCGAAGAAGCTTCGTCATACTGACCTTCAACAGGACGGCCAAGATGTGATAGCAGCATCACCGCAGCTCCTGCTGCCAAGGCTTTTTCAATGGTTGGAACACTGGCTTGAATACGAATATCGCTGGTTACTTTACCGTTTTTTACCGGCACATTCAGATCCTGACGAATTAATACCCGTTTACCTGATAAGTCCAGATCAACCATTCTTTGTATCGACATATTTTATTCTCTCAGTTTATGTGTATTTAATGTTACTTTTTCCATTTGATGGAGCAACCCATACTTGGAATTTGTTCACGCGGACCATGACCTGTTTCAGCAATCAGTTTCATGGCTTCAAATAGGTCGCGCCTGGTATTAGCCGGTGCGGTGTCTTTACGGCTGGCATCAAGCCTACCTCTATACTGCAACTCCAACTTAGCATTATACCCAAAAAAATCCGGCGTGCAGACAGCATCATACTGTTTAGCGACTTCTTGTGTTTCATCGAATAAATAAGGGAAGCTAAAATTCAGCCGTTCGGCGACAAACTTCATGTTGTTGAATGAATCTTCGGGATACTCGGCAGGATCATTGGACATAATTGCGACAGATTCGATACCAAACTGTTTGAGGTCACGTGTATCTCTAACAATTCGTTCCTGTACAGCTTTAACATAGGGGCAATGATTACAAATAAACATAATCAACAAACCCTTATCGCCCATACATTGTTGAAGCGACCACATTCGTCCGTCAACACCAGGCAATATAAAATCAACCGCTTTTTTACCAAAATCACAGATAGGCGTTTCTAATAATACCATCGTTGCACCTCATTTATCTTTAGTATTACCGATCTAATCTCGGTATTTTTGAATTTGTAAATAACACCAATAAACGTAGCAAAGCTTTGCTAAATTCACTACTGAAATCAATATAAGAGCCAAAACTATTATAAATGCTCTGTGTGCTTGCTTTCTAAATAATTTTCTGATTGCATTTCAATTAATCTTGATACTGTGCGCTTGAATTCAAACGCGCCATCACCCTCGGTATAAAGCTCTTGAACCGGTACTTCAGCTGTACATATCAGCTTTACTTTATGCTCGTAAAGCGCGTCAATCAAGGTTATAAAACGTTTGGCCTCGTTGCGTTTTTCTGCTGTTAATTTTGGTATTCCAGCCATAATCAAGGTACTGAATTCACGGGCAATCTCCAAATAATCAGCCGAACCTAAAGGTTGGACGCAGAGCTCATTAAAGGATGTGAGGGCAATATCTCCATGTACGGCGGTTAAAACAACCTTTCTTCCCATGACCTGTAAAACGCCTGATTGTATAGCTGCAAAATTAGTAAACTCATTATAACTTTGTTGCACAAACTCACTTGCATGTGCATCTAGAGGGAAATAATAGGTGGCTTCAAGTGCATGCAGGTGCATGAGCCGATAATCTTCTATTGCGACAAGCTCTATAATTTTAGAATCTTTTTGCAGGAGTTTGATAAAGTTCAGGAATTGCTCTCTTTGTAAACCGCCCTGATATAAATCATCCGGATGACGGTTAGATGTTATAACGACTATAAGGCCTAACTCAAAGAGTTTTCTGAAGAGTCTTTCCAGAATCATAGCATCCGCTATGTCGGTAACATGAAACTCATCAAGGCAAAGAACTAGGGCAGATGCCCTGATTTTTTTTGCCATGGCAGAAATTGCATCAGTATTATATTTTTGCCGCCATTCGTGGATGAAGGCATGAACCTCCAACATGAACATATTAAAATGTAATCGTCGTTTTTGTTTAATAGGGCAAGCTTCGTAAAATAGCGCCATCAACATTGATTTACCGCGACCAACATCACCAAATATATATAGACTTTTACATTTTTCTGGAGGCGATGAAAGTAGTTTATGTGTAACTGTTTTTCGATCATAATCTACACATGCCAATATATGATCCAGGAGCGTTTGTAAGTGTTGTAAAGCGCTAAGTTGCGCGTTATCGTGTTGTATATGATTTTGCGCTACTTGATAGTTATATTGTTTTTCCAGCAGCCCTGATAAATCAGGATATTGTTCCGGAATTGCTCGTTGAAAAAATTTTTTTAACATGTCCGTAATTACTAAAGGATGATTAATCAAGACTAGCACTAATTAACTTGGTTTAGCCATATCAAATTACCCACATTTGATAATTTAGGCGCGTAAATTTAATCTCCAGTAGATATTTCTGTCTGGAAGAAAAGGGTCTTACTAATTGCGCTAGCTGGGGAAAGTCGATTCTATATCTATTTTAAGGTCATCTTGTGGTAGAATTAGCTATTTTTTGCCTCTTCATTTCGGCGATATTTATTTTATGATTAAACAGCGAACTTTAAAAAACACCATACGAGCCACTGGCGTAGGGCTACATACAGGCGATAAAGTGTATTTAACTTTACGCCCGGCTGAACCCAATACAGGGATCAGGTTTCGCCGAGTAGATTTGGACGAGCCCGTTACTATTCAGGCAACACCGGAAAATGTTGGCGAAACTGTACTGTCAACGACTTTGGTTTCGGGCGATGTAAAAATATCAACCGTAGAGCATTTGCTTTCGGCCTTTGCGGGATTAGGTATTGACAACGCTATCGTTGATGTCAGTGCGGCAGAAGTTCCGATCATGGACGGTAGTGCAGGTCCCTTTGTATTTTTGCTCCAATCCGCGGGTGTCGAGGAGCAAGATTGTCTAAAGCAATATATTCGAATAAAACGTAGTATCCGAGTAGAAGATGGTGATAAATGGGCTGCTTTTGATCCATTTGAGGGGTTTAAAGTGACTTTTACGATTGATTTTGAACACCCGGCTTTTGAAGAGCATGTAAAAACAGCCACAATGGATTTCTCTTCAACGACTTTTGTTAAGGAAGTAAGTCGCGCCAGAACTTTTGGTTTCATGAAAGATATCGATTTTCTCAAAGAAAACAATCTTGCTTTGGGCGGAAGCCTTGATAATGCCATCGTGGTTGATGATGATAAAATTCTTAATGAAGACGGGCTTCGTAGCGCGGATGAATTCGTTAAACATAAAATTCTTGATGCGATTGGCGACTTATATTTACTGGGACATAGCCTGATTGGTGAATTTACCGGCTACAAATCAGGGCACGGCTTGAATAATAAATTACTCCGTACTTTATTAGATGACAAAGATGCTTGGGAAATGGTTACTTTTTCTGATGAAGATGAGGCGCCAATTTCTTTTATGCGTTCCGCGCAAACTCCCAGAGCCCCTGAATAATTATTTTAAACTGGTTTTAGGTCTTACTGGACAGTCTTTCCAGTGTCGAGCTCAATTTTAGCAGTGCCAACCTCAATTGATTATCCGAAACGGTCAGACTATCGTTTCGGATAAGCTCTATTTTCTCTATAGAAGGTATTTTCGCCTTCCGTCTAGGCCCTAAAATAAGACCTGTTTGACCACCAATAATCTTAATCTGCATAATCTCAACGGGCGTTCTTGTTAGCGGCACTATTGCAGCAAGAATTACATTGTTATAAAAACGCAGTTGTGAAGCCCATGCAGCAGAATCTGTATAAAGCAGCAATTTTTTGTCTTTTATAAGGCAATACCGAATCTGTTTTCCTAATACTTCAGGCAATACCGCTTGGATACGTTGCAAAATTCGTTGTTGTTGCTCAATCTGGCTGTAAAAATAGGCCATCGTCCGGTTTTGAAATGACGAAGACGCTTTAAATGAGGGTGGTTTTTGGGGCATGAAAACGCCTTGGTGAAAACTTTTATTAAAAATATAGCGTTGTATTATTACCACGAAGGACAGGAAGATCACGAAGAAAAATAGAGAACTTCGTGTTCTTCGTGGTGAATTGGGCCTTAAGCGGACACTACGTTATCAGCTTTTTGTTGATAACGGGTTATCTGGTTAAAATTCAGATAACGATAAGTATCTTCTGCTGTTTTGCTGATCTGTTCGGCGTAGTGCATATATTCATCAAAAGTGGGGATTTTACCCAAAATTGAGCACACGGCCGCCAGTTCGGCGGATGACAAATATACATTGGCGCCGTTCCCCAGACGGTTAGGGAAATTCCGGGTTGACGTTGAAACCACGGTGGCATTCTCCGCCACTCGCGCCTGATTACCCATGCAGAGTGAACAGCCGGGCATTTCCATTCGGGCGCCGGCTTTACCAAAGGTGCTGTAATAACCTTCTTCAGTTAATTGGGTTTGATCCATTTTGGTGGGAGGGGCCACCCATAAACGGGTTGGCAGTTCACCTTTCTGTTTCTCAAGCAATTTGCCCGCGGCGCGAAAGTGACCAATATTCGTCATACAAGAACCCAGGAATACTTCGTCAATTTTAGTGCCGGCGACAGCGGAGAGGGTTTTTATATCATCGGGGTCATTAGGACAGGCCAGCAGCGGTTCCTTGATTTCACTCATATTAATTTCGATGATTTCAAAGTATTCGGCATCCGCATCAGGTTCCAGTAATACCGGATTAGCCAGCCATTGTTCCATACTTTTGATACGACGCTCGATAGTGCGTACATCGCCATAACCCTCGGTAATCATCCATTTCAGCAGCGTAATATTGGAGTTCAGGTATTCACGTATCGGTGCTTCATTCAATCGAATCGTACAACCGCCTGCCGAGCGTTCCGCTGAAGCATCGGACAATTCAAAGGCCTGCTCTACTTTCAAGTCCGGTAAACCCTCGATTTCCAGAATACGTCCTGAAAACACATTTTTCTTGCCCTTTTTATCAATGGTTAGCAAGCCGCGCTGAATGGCGGCATAAGGAATCGCATTGACCATATCGCGTAGTGTAATACCCGGTTGCATTTCACCCTTAAAACGAACCAGGACCGATTCCGGCATATCCAGCGGCATCACGCCCGTAGCCGCTGCAAAAGCCACTAAACCCGATCCGGCCGGAAAGGAAATGCCGATAGGGAAGCGGGTATGCGAATCGCCACCTGTGCCGACGGTATCAGGCAATAACATACGGTTTAACCAGGAATGAATAATGCCGTCGCCAGGACGCAATGACACGCCGCCGCGATTCATGATAAAGTCCGGCAGCGTATGCTGCATGACGACGTCTATCGGCTTGGGATAAGCCGCAGTATGACAGAAGGATTGCAGCACCAGATCTGCTGAAAATCCTAAACAAGCCAAATCCTTCAATTCGTCGCGGGTCATCGGGCCTGTAGTATCCTGAGACCCGACAGTGGTCATGTGCGGTTCACAGTATGTGTTTGGACGAACGCCGGTTACGCCACACGCTTTGCCAACTATTTTTTGGGCCAGGGTAAAACCTTTACCACTGTCTTTCTCATCAGTTGGGCGACGGAACACAGTAGAAGCCTCTAATCCTAAGGTTTTCCGGGCGCGGTCAGTCAGCCCCCGGCCGATGATTAACGGAATACGTCCCCCGGCACGGACCTCATCGAGAATAACATCGGTTTTTAAAGCAAATGTGCAGATAACTTCATTGTTGTCATGACGTTTAATGATACCCTCATAAACATAAATATCGATGACATCGCCCATAGCCAAGTTGGTAACATCGCATTCAAATGGTAACGCGCCTGAATCTTCCATTGTGTTAAAGAAAATGGGTGCGATTTTACCGCCGATACAAACCCCTCCGTCTCGTTTATTGGGAATAAACGGAATATCGTTACCTATGTACCATAACACGGAATTGGTCGCTGATTTGCGAGACGATCCTGTTCCCACGACATCGCCCACATAAGCGACTGGAAAACCTTTTTCTTGTAGTTCTTCGATTTGTTTTTCAGCGTTGGTAATGCCTTCACGCGGCATTTTCAACATGGCTTTGGCATGTAGCGGAATATCAGGTCTGGACCATGCATCAGGCGCAGGCGACAAATCGTCCGTATTGGTTTCACCCGTCACTTTAAAAACGGAAACCGTCATTTTTTCAGGCACGGGCGGTTTACTGGTAAACCATTCTGCATCTGCCCATGATTGAATAATTTGTTTGGCAAACGCATTACCTGCATCGGCTTTTTCCTGGATATCGTGAAACGCATCAAATACCAGCAAGGTATGGGACAATCCTTTAACAGCAATCGGAGCCAAGGCAGGGTTATCCAGCAAGTCTATCAAGGGCGCAATGTTATAACCGCCTAACATAGTGCCCAATAATTCTGTGGCATCTGTAGCCGATAAAATAGATGAACTAACCTCACCTTTTGCAATAGATGACAGAAAGCCGGCTTTAATATAAGCCGCTTCATCAACGCCCGCAGGAACTCGATTAGCCAACAGGTTCAAAATAAATTCTTCTTCTCCCGCAGGCGGGTACTTGATCAATTCAACCAGCGCAGCCATTTGCTCTGCATCAAGCGGTTTGGGCACAACGCCCTCGGCGGCGCGTTCTTCAACATGTTTGCGGTATTGTACTAGCATGACGAACTCCTTGGAGATTATTTAAAATGGATGGATTGTAGAGTGAACAGGCTTTGTTGCCTTTAAGTAGCGATGGATAGTTTGCAAAATATTAAGCAAATCTTATGCCGATTTTTTTAATGTGAGATGGCTACACTCGTTCGACAACTGAAAATCAGGATGAAGGGGAGGAGTGAGGTCTAAGAAGTTGATTTTAGTTTCCTCGCCTTAACAACCCACTCGGCAACTGCTCCATGCGCTGCTCTACCTCCTGCATCCATATAGTCGTCTAATTGGAGAGGAAGCTGGATTACCTTGTAACCGAGCGTGGCACAGAGCTAAATTAAAGTCCAAAAAAAACGCCCCGGACTTAGCCTTTACCGCGGGTACGGGTACGGGTCGGTGATTTGTCTTTTGCCGTTTCCATGGTCTCAAAACGTTTTTCTATGAACTGAATGATCATATCGGCGATATCCTTTTCACTGGCCGCTTCAATGCCTTTTAAGCCAGGGGAGGAGTTGACTTCCATAATGACAGGACCATGATTGGAACGCAACATATCAACTCCACAGACATTCAGTCCCATTATTTTTGCTGCACGCACTGCGGTAGAGCGCTCTTCAGGTGTCAAGCGTATCAAGGATGCCGAGCCCCCGCGATGCAGATTGGAACGAAATTCGCCTGCTGAAGCCTGTCGCTTCATCGCCGCAACCACTTTGTCACCGACAACAAAGCAACGGATGTCGCTGCCGCCCGCTTCCTTAATAAATTCCTGCACCATAATGTTGGCATTTAGTCCCATAAAAGCTTGAATAACACTTTCAGCGGCGTTGTGCGTTTCTGCCAATACCACACCGATTCCTTGAGTGCCTTGTAATAGTTTAATCACCAAGGGTGCGCCACCGACTTGAGAAATTAAGTCTTCTATATCATCCGGGTTATTAGCAAAACCGGTCACTGGCAAACCAATACCCTTTCTGGCCAGTAACTGAATTGACCGCAATTTATCTCTTGAGCGTGATATGGCCACCGATTCATTAAGTGGAAAGACATTCATCATTTCAAATTGCCTGAGCACCGCAGTACCGTAAAATGTCACGGAAGCGCCAATTCGAGGGATAACGGCATCAAATCCGGTTAAGTCTTCCCCTCGATAATGGATGGACGGATTATGCGAAGTAATATTCATATAGCAACGCAATACATCCAAAACCCGTACCTCATGTCCGCGCGCCTGGGCGGCCTCAACCAATCGCGTGGTTGAGTATAATTTAGAGTTGCGGGATAAAATAGCAATTTTCATAGATTCTCGAATTAGCACTTAAAAATGAAGATATATTTTGGCACGAAATATGGCAACAAGCATTATGATGAATCGATGTTGAGCCATAATAAAAACAGGTCATAGCCCAGTGCCAAAACCACTGCGCCAATAAAAAGGCCGATTACCCCCGAACTGAGAAGCCCTCCAATCGCACCGATGAAAATAACCGCCATAGGTGTCTTGACGCCACGGCCCAGCAAGATAGGTTTAAGAATATTGTCTATTAGACTGAGAGGAATACTCCAGATCAGGAAGGCTACGGCAGTAAAAGTATCTGCAGTGTAAAACAGGTAGATTATTATAGGAATCATGATCGGGGCGATGCCTATCTGGGCTATGGACAGAATCAGGCAAAGCAGCGCCCAAAGACCGGCAGCGGGTACCCCTGCTACCATAAAACCGAGACCAGCAAGAAGACTTTGAATTAACGCTACGCCTAAAATACCATTCGCCACACTGCGTATCGTTGCTTCTGCAAGGTCGGCGTAATCAGCGCCTTTTTCATCAGCAAGTCGACGAGTAATAGAACGTGCAGTACGATTGCTGCTGCTGGAATTAGCCAGCAAGATTCCAGCAATAATGATGGCAATCACAAAATGCAAAATCGCGATGCCTCCACCGGTAGCCGCTGATAATAGCCAGCTACCGATGACTTTGAGTACAGGTGTCAGTTGTTGCAATGCACCGTGAATATTTTCCGAGGCAAGAAGCCAAAATCTGGCCAGCGGTTCACCGATAATCATCAGATTATGAAGATTCTCTGGCGGTGGCGGAATTGACAGAGTACCCTCTTTTATTTTCTCTGCCAGCATTTTTAATCCCTCAATCATCGTGTCAGTAAGCAACACGGTTGGGACAATCAAGATGATTAGGAAAATGAAAGTAAATAACGCAGCAGCTAGCTTGTGGCGCTCGCCGAGAGCTGTCCGAAGCCGGCCGTAAAGCGGATGAGCCGCAATAGCAATAATAATCCCCCAGATTATCGGAATTATAAAAGGTTCAACAATCTTGAAACACCCGACTGTAATTATTAATAACAAGCCTATTCGGATAGTCGCCTCAAGCGATCTGTGGAGAAAAACTTTGTCGCTTGCTGACAGATTGAAATCATTCATGATACGGCTCTTTACAACCTGACACCTGAATAGCTAATAACTCGGCACACGTTCTACCAAGTGCCAATTCACTATTCTTTTTAGGATCATTTTCGCCAACATCACGCGCACCCAAATAGCGAACTGCAAGATGGTATATTTTTGCCATGATCCCTGAAAAGCCTGATTCTATAAGCATTTCATGAAACAGATTGTCTACATTTTTTTTCGGAATGGGGATGCTGTCCAGGTATTGATACAAAGCATCATGTACCAGACTGGCGTGATGAGCCTGTTGCCAAAACAGCTCCTTTTTTTTACAGGGCGTTTTATCATCAATGGTTCTAATGGTCTCGATTTTTTGCGCCCAATCAGGGGTGCCAATTAAAGCCAACCAGAAAAACCATCTTTTGGGTGTGCAACCATCCCAGGCATAAGCGCGCTTTACCGAAAAATCATAGTCCACGGTATTGTCGTCCAGAGTTACTGAAGAAAGCCCCGGGTTAACGATAATAAGGCCGTTATGAATGATCAGCCACTCACTATAGAATTGTTTGTCTTCGGCGAATTGTGACGCCTTGATTAATGGGTAATCAATATAATTAAGCCAGGGACCTTCTCGATCACGGCTGTGAAAGCCCCATTTTTCTTGTTCCTTTTCCTTGGCTATCATTGCTCGCTTTGCCCTTTCTTCTTTTCCTTGCCATCTGGGTAGACCTAAACCCAGAAGGACAAAAACGCCAAACAAGAGAGACATGGGAATGAAATTCGGAGAGACAAAATATAGCAAAAGAACTATGAAAACACCGAGAACTGTGGCCGCCCCAAAGCTGATATCAAAAAAGGGTCTTCTGAGTTTTATAGTTTTATTGTTCATGACTCCACCTTCTAAGTAAACGAACTAAAGTAAGTTAAACACGCTTTCAAGCATCTATTCAAAATCCAAAAGCAGCGCATAAAACCGCCCCAAGTCAATATAGGCTATATCCACTATACACACAATGTTTGGAATGACTATTCCAAACGCTTCATGTGCCTCAAGTCAAGAACATCTTGCCCGGAATACCAATCGCAAACATGTTAAACTTTTCGCTATACAAACAAAACCAAGATCCTATTACCATGCCTGAACTACCCGAAGTTGAAACAACCTGCCGCGGTATTGCGCCGCATATCGAGGGGCAAACTATCAAGCAAGTAATTATCCGTCAACCTCAACTGCGTTGGCCAGTGCCTGAAGCGCTTAATCAGATTTTAACCGGGCTTAATATTCAGTCGGTCTCCAGAAGGGCAAAGTATCTGCTTTTCACAACTAGCGCTGGCACGATGCTGGTGCATTTGGGTATGTCGGGCAGTTTAAGAATTATAGCGGCAGGGCAGGGGGCTGGTAAACACGACCATATTGATTTTATTTTTAACGACGGTAGCGTGTTGCGTTTTAACGATCCACGCCGTTTTGGTGCAGTGTTGTGGACATCAGCACCAATAGCAGAACATCAACTGCTTAAAGATTTAGGTCCTGAACCGTTGTTAGCCGGATTTAACGGTGAACTACTTTACTCATTGTCCAGAAATAGGAAAATGCCGGTAAAATCCTT
>NQJG01000303.1 GCA_002256465.1 Methylococcaceae bacterium NSP1-1
AAATACGGAACAACGACGTAAAGGCTTCCTGACAGTTGACGCCGATGGCACACTAGGTATTTACCATTCGACCTCTGAACGGGAAATGATAAAAGAGCGTGTCGCAACTTTACATCCTCTGGCAGCGGCGATTTCACCCAGAGCTAATGCTCTGTTATTACAGTCTGACGATGGCAAAATAAGTTACTGGAAAGTGGACAATGAGCATCCTGAGGTGTCTTTAGGTTCGCTTTGGCAGGAAGTGTGGTACGAAAGCTATCCCAAGCCGGATTATATCTGGCAGTCATCTTCGGCAAACAGTGACTTTGAACCCAAATACAGTTTAACCCCATTGGTTTTCGGCACGCTAAAGGCAGCCTTTTATGCCATGCTGGTGGCTATACCATTAGCCCTGATGGGCGCCATATACACTGCGTATTTTATGACGTCAAGAATGCGTCAATATGTTAAGCCGTCTATTGAATTAATGGGAGCGCTACCTACCGTTATTTTGGGGTTTCTTGCCGGACTATGGTTGGCGCCGATTATTGAAGAATATTTGGCAGGGCTATTTGCATTGTTCATGTTGGTTCCGGTAACTGTTATGTTCTTTGCCTATGCCTGGCAGTATTTACCGAAATCCATTCAACAAAAGATGCCCGAAGGCTGGGAAGCCGCCATATTGATCCCGGTTATTTTGCTAGGCAGCTGGTTTGCTATTTCCGTGAGTGTGCCCTTGGAAGCCTTACTATTTCATGGCACCTTACGCGACTGGTTCAAGACTGAATTGGGCATCGGCTATGATCAACGTAATGCGCTGGTAGTGGGTATAGCGATGGGCTTTGCGGTCATTCCGACTATTTTCTCGATTGCTGAAGATGCTATTTTCAGCGTACCCAAGCATTTAACGGTGGGTTCTTTGGCATTAGGCGCAACACCCTGGCAAACCATGATCAAGGTAGTTTTACTAACAGCCAGTCCGGGGATTTTTTCTGCGGTGATGATTGGTTTGGGCCGGGCCGTGGGCGAAACCATGATTGTGTTAATGGCGACCGGGAATACGCCGGTGATGGATTTTAGCGTTTTTCAGGGCTTGCGTACCTTGGCTGCTAATATTGCCGTGGAAATGCCTGAATCTGAAGTGGATAGTACGCACTACCGCGTCTTGTTTTTGGCAGCGCTGGTGTTGTTCATGTTTACTTTTGTTTTTAATACGCTGGCTGAAATTATTCGTCAGCGCTTACGTGAAAAATATAGCTCATTATGATGAAATTATGGTTTAAAAGTGGAGTCCCCTGGATATGGCTCAATGCGGCGGCAGTCAGTATCAGCCTTATTATGATCGTGGGTGTTCTGGGCCTGGTTACTGTGCGCGGGGTAGGTCATTTCTGGCCACATAAAGTGACCCGATTCAGTTATCAGGAAGAAAATAAAGAACCTCAGATAATTATTGGTGAGAAAGTTGATTCCAGCGTAACGCCGGCCGCGATGGCTAAATCGACTGGCTTTAAAATGGCCGATAATGAAGACACCCTGGTTCAGCATCTAATTAAAACTGGTAACCGTGATGTGACAGGTTCTGACTTTCGCTGGATACAGGAACGCAATGTCAAGGAGCATAGCGACCCAGCCGATATGATGGTTGTGGAGCGCCGGGAGTGGGGTAATTTTTATGGTCAATTGCTAGAAGTTAAAGAGGCTTTAGCGATTTTTAAGGAAATAGCGCATTTGGAAAAAAAGGAAATTGGTGCGATAAACTATGCTTTGGAACGCTTACGGCTTAAACAAAGAAAACTGGAATTGAAAAATAGCCTGGATGATGCAGCGAAACAACAGATTGCCACAGAAAAAGCAGGTTATGAAGCTGAATATAAGCAATATCAAACACAGTTAGCTGAGCTGTATCAAAAAATAAGGCGTGTTAGTCTGGTTGCCAAAACCGAAAGCGGCAGTACGCTGGAAATTCCCTTATCCAAGGTGGTTAGAGCCTTTCAGCCCAATGCCATGAGTGTGTTTGATAAAATCGCTCACTATGGGACCAAGGTGGCTGAATTTGTAACCGATGATCCGCGTGAAGCCAATACTGAAGGCGGTATTTTCCCGGCTATATTCGGCACCATAATGATGGTTATGATAATGTCGGTTATTGTTGCGCCATTTGGGGTGATTGCGGCCGTATATCTGCGTGAATACGCCAAACAAGGCTTTACTACACGGCTGATCAGGATTGCCGTTAACAATCTTGCGGGGGTCCCCTCGGTTGTTTATGGCGTATTTGGATTAGGGTTTTTTGTTTATATTTTGGGCGGCAATATCGACCAATTGTTTTTTCCTGAATCAGCTCCGGCACCGGTTTTCGGTACGCCGGGATTGTTGTGGGCTTCAATTACCCTGGCCTTATTAACCTTACCCGTTGTCATCGTGTCAACCGAAGAGGGTTTGGCGCGAATCCCCAGCTCCATACGCGAAGGTAGTTAGCAAGGGCAGCGGGAGAAGTTGCGCCCTTGATGCTGGTGGGTGTAGTCAAGCTGGCACCAACATTACCCCTGGATGGCAATTTCCCCTTTTTGCATTTAGATAGAAAGTTTATGCACTTAGGGTTTCATATTTATGACGTCGGTTTTCAAAGCCCCAATGTTGAGGCAGCGAGACCCTTGGTTTATGCGACAGCATTATTACTGGTTTTGGTCATTGTAGGGCTTAATCTGGCCGCAATTGTCATCAGAAAT
>NQJG01000093.1 GCA_002256465.1 Methylococcaceae bacterium NSP1-1
GTGAATGTGCTTCTAAGATGTCACTGAATGAAGCATTGCTAAGGTTAATTTAAGGAAAACATAAAGCCGCCACGCAGTACAAAGCAATCGCAAGAAATACTAAGACTGTAAATCCAAACTGCATCGCAATCAGTGTCGCCAGTATGGCACTGATGACGGAGGCGCAGCCATTAATGCCCCAAGCCCAAGGTATCAACGCAGGGGTCGTTTTGCTGATTCTCGCCAATGCCATTGGAAATGGCATGCCCATACAGAAACCCAGCGGCGTGATCAATAAAATGGAAAACACATACCGTGTTAAGTTTCCAGTTTCAAGCAGGAATGTGGTTATGGATTCAAAGCCCAGGCTATAACAGATGCTCAGTACAGAAATGACAGCTACTGGCAGCATAATCACTGATTTTGCAGGATTATGAGATAGTTTTTTCGAGAAGCTGCTGCCGGCACCTGCTGACAACAGAAATGCACACAGCACCACGGTAATGGCATAAAGCGGATGATGCAGAATCAGGATAAATTTTTGGATAAATGCGATTTCAATAAATAAAAATGCCAGACCAAGACAGAAAAAATAAACCAGTAAACGCAAATGCCTTCCTGATCCGGGCTTAATACCCAGTTTGCTTTTCCACAACCAGAGCGGTAATGCTATTAGTAACAGACTGGCGAGTATCGCCTGAAGTAAAGTTGCGATTAATAATAAATAACCGCTTTCCAGTAAAAAAATTCCGCCACTGTCCAATAAAGATAAAATCTCGGGTAAGGTTTGCCATTTAAAAAAATGGAAAAAATAAGGACGGTCGTCTGTAGCAGGTTCGATATTGAATTTGTAGTTATCAATAAACGCTTTGCCTTCAACACCTAATAAAGCCATGGACGAATGATACAGATAGGGCCTTTGCTGGATATTAAACCGGTTAACTTCCTTTTCCGATATGCCGGGATAATAAACAAGATCGAAGCTGCGTTCACTACAGAATTGTTTTAGCCGATTAATTTCCTCAATGGAAATAACGCCATTTTTTACAATCAACGTGCTGGTTTGCCAACTTCGTATCATGATAATTTGCTGTTCGGGCTGCCTGGTATTGGCCTGTGTAAGCGTATTAATCACCGTGGCCAATAATTTAGGTTCATCGCGTGGTGGAATTTTGATCCAGCGGGTTATACTGAGATAACCGTTTGGTCTGATATGTTGCAAATATTTCTGTATGGCCTGTTCGGTATAGAGATAATTTTCAGCCATGGAATAAAGCCCTGCCGCAGAAGAGCCAAAAGAATCGAGTAATGAAATATTAATCAGATCATAAGTTTCATTCGTTGTCCAGCAAAATCAGCATACTTATCCTTAACCAGGCCGATGACTTGAGGGTTCAGTTCAACAGCATCGATGTGCTTAATGGAGTGATACTTTGCCTGTAAAATATCACTGCCGGTGCCGGCCCCGAGAATCAGTATGTTAGATAGTTGCTTTAAATGATAAGGTAAGGCTGATGTCATTTGATCCAGATAGCTAATACTTTCAGGATTACCATCGTAACGGGTAATGACTGTCATATTGTCTGCATCGGAAAAGACGGCAAGCTGCTCAGGAGGTTCGGTCAAAGCATTAAGGCTCAGGCCAGGCGCATGACGCAATGGTGTAATCTCGCTCTTTACAATACTAATCAAGCCCAGTGGACTGGAATACTGGTCAATGATTTTTGTACCGGGAATCTGCAGTAATTGGTTCTGGCTTTTGTACGGAGAAACATTCAGCGTAATTAAGCCCGTCAGTATAAAAGCAATCGCCACTCCAATGATAATGCATGCACGAGTCCAGTGTTTGGTACAGACATTCTTTCCACGAAATGCATCGTACGACACTATCAGGGACGCGAGAATACCCATTAAAATCAGTACGATTAATATTTTTTCAGGAAACATGACGAAGAGCAGCAAAATGACGCCCACACTGCCTGCTCCTGCTCCAAACAGGTCAGCCGCATAGATAGAGGATATCTGTCCCTGATATTGATAAAAAGATAATCCGATAACATTGGCTGCAAAAAAGAAGGGTAGTGCCAGTAACAAATAGATACTGCATAAATACAATAATTGCACAGGTGCCCAAAGGATTTCAGCGGGATTAAAGGGTATTTGCTGGGCCACCAGAAAACAGGCGGGCGCTGAAAAGCTGAACAATAGCAGGTTATTGATTACCGCTGATGGAAAAACAGCTGTTAACCGATCACGATTCAGTGCCAGAAAGACTCCGCTGGCACCGTATCCGAGTAACGCCAAACTGATAATCATATAGGCGAAATGGTGCCACTGAATAATCGAAAACAGGCGCATCAATAAAACCTCATACGCCAGAGCAGACGCAGAGATAACGGCGATAGCAACCAAAAACAAGGAGCTTGGCCTTGTTGCCATTTATCAATGTTTACCAGTGAGTGGGACAAACCTTACCGGCAAAATTTGTCGAGTGGTAACGTTGTTGTCAGCATCTTTAGTCACTAAAACCAGATACTGCATCATAAACTGCCCTCCCACCGGTATGATCATACGGCCACCGGGTTTTAACTGTTTTAATAACGGAGGCGGTATGTGGCTCGCAACCGCAGTTACAACAATACCGTCAAATGGCGCCTCTGTTTCCCAGCCATAATAGCCATCACCGGTGCGGGTATGTACAGTGTTATAACCGGTTTTTTTGAGGTTTTCTGCTGCTTGTTCGCCCAATTCTTTAACAATCTCAATGGAGTAGACGCTATCAACCAGCTCAGCGAGAATCGCTGCCTGATACCCCGAGCCAGTACCGACTTCCAGAACACGGTCAGTCTTTTTCGGTTTTAGTAAATCGGTCATAATCGCGACAATATAAGGCTGGGAAATAGTCTGCCCATAACCGATAGAAAGCGGTCTATTTTCATAGGCGTAAGGACGTTGATCATCGGGAACAAATTCATGTCTTGGCACCTTGCCTATGGCATTGAGAACGCGTTCATCAAGCGATCCTTGATCAAGGAAATCGCTGGTCATTGTTACATCGTCCTTAATGACATTGACCAATTCCTGTCGTTGTCGCAGGAAAACATCTTCGGCTATGACATGACTGGAAAACAACAGCAAAATAATGCCTATGACAATAAACCAAAAAACAATATGTTTTATTTTTTTCATCTTCATAACCAGCCGATTTTATCGAGTAACAATGAGCTATTTTTAACGAAACTTGAGAATAATTTATTCAAGAGCTAATTGATTGCTTCTGATTCAAATTAATTAATAGGACACAATTCAAAAGTGTTCGTTCGTAAATATCAATATAAAAGACAATTATTAAAGCGACTTTAGCTGCTATTGTCGCAGTTGATAAAATTAAGATGTTACTGAATTATTGATAGCTTGAGAATGAGGATCAAAAGCATTCACTTGCATCAATATAGAGACGTTTTGCATTTATGAGCCGAATTCGCTGCTCTTAACGCTTTACAAAACAAAAATTGTCTTTATTCTACATACAGAGCGCAAAGTGCATTAAATCTTATTGGTAACAAACTCAATATTTCAAGCAGATTTTATAATATGAAAAACATACGGCTGGATCCTTCACAACTATATAAGCCTTGCAACATTGAACAATTAAAATTTGACTCTACCGAAGAGCTTGAAGATATAGATATTACTGTTGGCCAGGAACGAGCTGTGGAAGCAATTAAATTTGGCATCCGCATTCATATAAACGGTTACAATATTTTTGCAATGGCGCCTGCCGGCACAGGAAAATTAACTGCGGTAAGGCAATTAGTTGAACACGAAGCCAGCCGGCAAGCCATTCCATCAGACTGGTGTTACGTAAACAATTTCAGGCAACCCGCTAAACCCACAGCTATTAAATTAATGCCGGGGCAGGGCAAATATTTTAAGCGGGACATGGAAGAATTGATTGACGAATTGAGTGTCGCCATACCGGCTGCTTTTGATGGTGATGAATACCGTTCCCGAGCGGGTGAAATTGAAAGCCAATCCCGCCAACGAGAAGTTAATGAGCTGAGCATGTTACGTGATAAGGCCGCAAATGCACATGTCATTCTTATAGAAACCCCAACCGGTTACGCTTTTTCGCCAGCGGATGAAAACAATGAGATCATTAGTCCCGAGCAGTTTAATAAGTTTGATAAAGATAAGCAGCATGAAATACAAAATACTATCCTTGACTTACAGGAAGATTTAGCAAAGTTGCTGAAAAATTTCCCCGCCTGGCGCAAGGAAACCAAGCGCAAATTACAAGCTCTGAATCGTGAAGTGGCTGAACTGGCTGTCAATCATTCAATTGATGAACTGATCGAGAAATACGCTAAACAGGAAACCATTCTTAGTTATCTGAATGATGTACAAAAAGATATTATTGAGCACGTACGCGATTTTATACCGCATAGCGAGAAGGTAATCTCTTTTATGGAGTTACCACAGGAACCGAATCCGTTTAAACGCTATCAAGTCAATTTGGTGGTTGATTTCAGCAATATGAAATCTGCTCCGGTGATTTTCGAAGATCACCCTAATTACAGTAATCTCCTTGGACGCATTGATCATCAGGCTTACATGGGTTCTCTAGTTACTGATTTCACCATGATCAAACCCGGCGCCCTGCATAAAGCCAACGGCGGCTACCTTATTCTTGATGCCAGAAAACTCCTGTTTCAGCCTTATAGCTGGGAAACTCTTAAAAGAACCTTGCAAGCTCATGAAATTCGAATTGAATCACTGGAGCGGGCGCTCAGTTTAATCAGTACTTCATCATTGGAGCCTGAACCTATACCGCTTAATTTAAAACTCATTCTGGTAGGTGAGCCACTGATTTATTATTTATTAAGCGCGTATGACCCGGAGTTTCACAATCTTTTTAAAGTTGCCGCTGATTTTGATGAAACCGTTTCCAGAGAAAACAGCAGTGATGACTATGCTCGTTTACTGGCCACTATTGCCCGGAGCGAGAAATTAAGGCCGTTGAGCCAAAATGCTGTCGCCCGGGTTATTGAACACAGCTCCAGAATGGTCGGCGATGCAGAAAAACTGTTTACCCATCTCCGTAGTATCAAGGATTTATTAACTGAATCCGATTATTGGGCGGAAGATAATGGCCACATTCACATAACTAACAGCGATGTACAACAAGCTATTGATCATAAAATCCGCAGACTGGACAAAATCAGAGAAAAGCTATACGAACATATTGATCGAGGCACACTCTTAATTGACATCGAGGGTAAAGTAACCGGCCAGATTAATGCCCTGTCAGTATTGCAGTTGGGTGAATTTAGCTTTGGACAGCCATCCCGCATCACCGCAACAACCCGTCTGGGTAGCGGCAAAGTGGTCGATATTGAACGTGAAATTGAATTAGGTGGAGCTATCCATTCAAAAGGGGTATTGATATTGTCAAGCTTCATTGCTGCTCGGTATTCTCGAAAATCACCGTTCTCAGTAGCGGCCAGCGTGGTATTTGAACAATCCTATGGTCATGTAGAAGGTGACAGTGCTTCTCTGGCTGAACTTTGCGCTATTTTATCTTCCATTGCCCAGATTCCTTTAAGGCAGGATATTGCTATTACCGGCTCAATAAATCAACTGGGCCATGTTCAGCCTATAGGCGGTGTTAATGAAAAAATTGAAGGTTTCTTCGATATTTGCGCCAAAAAAGGTTTAACAGGCACTCAGGGTGTGATTATTCCCGCTGCTAACATCAAACATTTGATGCTTCGCTGGGATGTGGTACATGCCGCTCAATCCGGTCATTTT
>NQJG01000304.1 GCA_002256465.1 Methylococcaceae bacterium NSP1-1
GGCTTTGAGGCCAAGGACCTGGAGATTGGGCCGCCCTTTTATCTGTCTCAAGGCGTCAAGGACGTGATCGTTTTCGATCCGCTTACGCTGTTGGTTCTCCATGTGCGCAAGAACCGGACCACGCGTCAGGTATCTCCTGTCGTTATCGAGTTGGAGTGTGGTTGCCGGGCTCTGGTGTGACTGCTGGTGCACCTAACATGCCGCTTAAACGGAACGCAGTCATTTGGCACTTTTTTATTTCCAAACTTTCATGGCAGCAGCCGGTTAGCCAGATATGAAAGTTATTTTTTGCCCACCGTTTACTAGAGCAGTAGATATATACGAACAAAATCTACTGTTTTTTCATCCTATACAACGCCGAAATATCTTCATCCCCATAACCTTCTGCCATTAACTCCTCATAATCGGTAACAGTCATATCGGCTAAAGGAATTGAAACACCTGTTTGAGCGGCAATCGTCTGGCAGATTTTTAAATCTTTATGATGCAGTGCAAGCTTAAATCCAGGTGCAAAAGTGCCTTGCGTCATGGTTACGCCGCGATGCTGTAAAAACCAGTTACCCGATGCACCGCCTGATATTACATCAATAACTTTATCCATCGCTAAACCTTGTGCTTCTCCAAAAGCCAGGGCTTCCGTAACGGCCTGATTAATGCCTGCGCACATGACTTGATTGACTGCTTTGGTAGCTTGGCCTGAACCGGTTTTACCCATATGAATAATACGCCGGGTCATGGCTTCCAGTACGGGCCTGGCTTTTCCCAGCGCATCCGCATCACCGCCTACCATCATGGCCAATGTGCCGTTTTTGGCACCTTCTACACCGCCGGATACAGGTGCATCCAGAAAGGCCACCCGTTTTTCTGCCAGACACACTGCGGCTTTTTTGGCCGTTTCACTGCTAATAGTAGACATATCGACAACAATTGAACCCGGCTTAATGGTCTTTGTTATTGCCTCAACGATGTCTAAAACATCCTGGTCAGCTGAAACACAGATCAGCACAATATCAACTTCCGCTGCCAGTGCTTCAGGCAGATCGAAAGCTGGTACCTTAAATTCTGCTGTTTTTGCGGTGGTACGATTATAAACAGCCGTTAAATATCCCGCCTTGGCGAGATTCCTGGCCATACCTAAACCCATTGCGCCTAAGCCGATCATGCCTGCTTTCATTTTATTTTTCCAGATAGGTGTAAGAAGTTAATCCGGCAATCAGCTCTTGTTCGTAGTCTTGCCGCTGTTGTTCGCTGAGATTACTTTTTGCAAGCTTTTCCTGGTAAGCTGCTCTCAACTCTTCGCCACTGATGTGCACATAATCCAGCAAATCGCTGACATGCTCGCCTTCCTGCAAATCATAAAAATGATAGCCGTTGTCATCCAGCTTAATATTAATGGAATGGGTGTCGCCAAATAAGTTGTGCATATCCCCTAATATCTCCTGATACGCACCCACCATGAAAAAACCAATGAGATAGGGTCGATTTTTGTCGAGTTCATGAACTGGCAAAGTATTTTCTAGGTTTTGACCATCTACATACTGGTCGATACGGCCATCGGAATCACAGGTTAAATCCTGAATAACGGCCCGGCGCGTCGGCTGTTCGTCCAATCGGTGGATAGGCATGATCGGAAAGATTTGATCAATACCCCAGATATCGGGCATAAAAGACTTTATCGGCAAGCTTCTCGTTCAATTCGTGCAGGATAGTTGCTTCGCTTTGATTATTTGGATTTAGCTGATTTTTAATTTGCTGACAAATAAGAGCATAGTCATTTTCGGCCTTGGCAAGTTCAATGATACTCAGTTTATCTTGAGTAAACTCAGCACGCGCTTCTGACAAGGCAAAATGTGCGTCATGATAGTGTTCAACCAGGTTGTGCGCGTTGGGTAAAGCCAGCAATTCAGCGTTATTGGTATAGACGGATTCAATATCGGTGACATTGGTGATTAATACCGCATGTTGCGCTGTAATTGCGCGACCTGATTCGGTGATTATATCAGGTTGCGGCATCTGCTTTTCAGT
>NQJG01000305.1 GCA_002256465.1 Methylococcaceae bacterium NSP1-1
CTGAACAGACCTGGCAGGTTTTAAAAACCTGCCAGGTCTGACTTAGTAACTGACTCGAATACCAATTTCCGCGCTACGTCCCGGTTCGGGAGCGAAATTACGCAAATAGGAGGTTGAATTACGTATGTTTTCATTCAGCATGTTTTTCCCTCTTGCAAACAGCAACACCTCGGAATCGTGGAAGGTCGCCAGATTATATTGTGCGCCCAGATTCAGCAACAAATAACCGGGCGTGTTGGACTGATTTTCGCCCGCATGGTTCTGCGGCTCTCCTCGCGTCAAGCGTACGTCGGTCGACCAGTCATTTTTCCCGTAACTGAGTTCAAATCCATAGCGCAATGGCGGCATACGGGGGACATCGCCGCCCTGGTTGAACGTACCACGGGTATAGTCGCCGAATAAAGTCAGATCGATCGCTCCATACTTGTTTTGCATTAAGGGAAATACAGTCTTGGCCTCAAAACCGCGGAAAATAGCATTGGCCTGGGCACTCTGCAATACAGGCAGACAGGCGCCTGGAGGGCCTGAGCAAATGACTTCAAAATCATCCAGATCCTCGTTAAACACCTCATTAGCTTGTTGCTGATAAATGTAATCATTAGCCCAATTGTGAAAAAGATTAATCTCAGCCGTCATCCAATTGGCGTTAAATCGATAGCCCAGATCCAGATTATAAGAAACTTCTTTTTGCAGACCTGAATCGCCTAATTCATAACTCTGTGTCGCCTCATGGATACCGTTGGAAAACAATTCCTGTACCTGTGGTGCACGTTGGGATTGGGTTACCGCCAGACTAAGCTGATGCTGTTTGGTAATATCCCACAAAGCCGATACTGAACCGCTGATCGGCACATAGGAGACACTGTTATAAGTTTCTTCCGGACTAATTCCTTGCCATTCGCCGCGCACACCCCGGATTTTGGCACTATTGTTTCTGCACCAAGCGCTGAAAATTGACTATTGACTGATTGAAAACCCAGCGTACCTTTCACTATCCCTATCGGCTGATGCTCAAGCTCCAGACGGCTTTCGTAGGATTTATTGAGAAAGGTTGTCGCAGGTGTGCCGTCGTCCAGTTCGACATGTTTGTAATCGGTGTAACCGAACTTGATGCGCAATGCTTCAGCAAGTGCGAAGGGTTTATTGAGCTGTCCCTTGAAATCGTACTTGGTTTGGTTCATCTGAATCCTGACGGGCGGACTACCCGTGCCATTGGGAGGAATACCGTAATTATTATCCAGGGTATTGATCGCCGCCCCCACCAGACCCACATCGCCAACTACCGAGGCACCTGCCGAGCCACCGCGTGAGCGCGCATTGGAATTATTAATGACCCCGTCCGGATTGTCCAGTACCGGCGTGCCTTCAAGGGTAGGATCGGTGGCACGCGCGGCGAACTCATCAATCTGCTGCACGCCAATATGAACGTTACCCTGGTCGTTATAAAAACCATCCAGATGAAAGGCAAATAGTTCCTTGCCGCCGTCAAGCTTGAGGGCGCTGGACGTCAAGGTGGATGCCGAGTCATAACGCTGCTCAAGCGCCCCGCCAAGCAGTTTATCCGGGACTTGCTCAGGAATACGGTTGTCGATAACGTTCACTATGCCGCCGATGGCGCCGTTTCCATACAATAATGTGGAAGGGCCGCGCAACACTTCAATCCGTTCCGCTATTATCGGATTCACCCCATTGGCATGATCGGGACTCAAGGAAGAAACGTCATTATTGCCCAGGCTGTTCTGCATGACGCGCACACGCGGGCCTGATTGTCCCCGGATGACGGGCGTGCCAACGCCAGGTCCAAACGATTGACTGGTGATGCCCGGCTCATTTTGCAAGGTATCACCGATGGTTTGCCCTATTTTCGTGCGTAACTGATCCCCGGACAAGACCGTTACCGGGCGCGCAGATTTTGAGGTGGCTTGTTTTAGACCCGTACTGGTGATAATCACATCGTCCAGTTTGTAAATATCATCATCGGCAGCGAGTACATTAGACCCTATTGCACCAGTCGATAAGAAAAAAATGGCGAGTTTTTTGTTCATAAAACCGTTGATCCGTTTGTGAAAAATAACGTTAAGCTGTTGAATATGATCAATTACAAAACATACAGCTTTGCGTTTTAGTGATTTCAGTCAGTCTTCAAGCTTAATAAGGTATGTTATAACATAACATATTGCAAACATTATTTTTGCTTACAAAAGGTTATCTGATTAGTATGGCTCTGGATATCGGCATCCATACCGGTATGACGGTACTAGCTGAAGTTCCTTGCTAATCAGTGTTGTTTATGTTCAATACAAGATTAGCAGCTGTAGGGCGTGCTAATTTTGTATTGAACATAAACAACACTGATTAGCAAGGAACTTCAGCTAGTACCGTCATACCGGCATGGATGCCGATATCC
>NQJG01000009.1 GCA_002256465.1 Methylococcaceae bacterium NSP1-1
CAACATAACCGAAATTTTCGGCTAATGCTTGACTGCCTGCTTGTCGGCCATCACGAATACCGCTGGAGTTGAACCCTTGGGCATCCAGACCATTGATAACATAACCGGTATAGGTTAGATTTGGCGTTATGGCACCGAATAAGCCGACGCCAATTTCCCGCCAGGTGGTCGGAATGATTCGCCGTTCTACTTCAGGTCGGTTGTTGCCAAAGTAAAATGGCGGCTCATGAATCTGGTTGAGAAACCCCATCGGCAATAAAACCATGCCGGTTCGAGCATTTACCATCGGATCAATAAAGAAATCCAGCGCCGCAAATTCAACCGATACCGAGCCACCTTCAGCGGTCGAACCATGCTCAAATTCAATCTCACTGTTGAAAAGGATTCTGTCGGTAAACTTGTAACCTACATACATAACCAATCGTTCATAATCGGCATTGTCTTTTGCGTTACCTTTGTCGCTGACAATTTTCTGATAATTGGCCTCGCCATAACCGCCAATCGATAGACCCTTGCCTACCTGATAAACCTTGGAAGCGGCAGGACCCAAGCCGTAAGCACTTTTGTACTTGACTTCATCCGGAATGGCCAGATTGGTGCGCAATTTCTCAACTTCCTGGCTCAGAATATCAGTTTTACGTTCCAGGTTCTTCACGCTGCTATCGGCGACTTTGTTCTCTGAGTTTTGCACATTGCCGGCTGCGACTTTATTCTCTGAGTTTTGTTCATTGCTTGCAGTAACTTTATTTGCCGGTTTTTCCACATTGTCGTTAACGGCTTTACTTGATGCTGAGCTCATACCGGCTTTCATCTCGTCAATTTGCTTTTGCTGCGCCTGGATAATTTTCCACATATCTTCCATCGTTTTTGGCTTGTCCAATGCACTACCAGGCGCACTTAAGGTGATCAGTGTCGTCAGTACAGCTCCCTTGAGTAATGGTTTGCTTTTGTTTTTCATTTACGTACCCTTATATTTTTAATTTTATTAATTGTAGCGTGATTAGTTATAAAGATACAAATGATTATTATTTAGAAACTTAGTTTGCATACTATTTCATCAAAAGGACAAGGTTTGTTGATAGATTTATGATATTTAATCCGAAATGCCTTCATATTAATTATGAATTCGGATTTAGAGCTTAACTAGATCGTTAGCTTCTGGTATATTCGACTGCTAGCGATTTAGTTAGCTGAACTGACCGTACGCACTTCTTAGGGCAGTGACAATAAAAAATCAATTCAAGAGTTGGAGAGCTGTTATGTCTGAAGCGTTGTTTATATTAACTGTTATTTTTGTTGCTTATGTTGTTTATAAAACGGTAAATGAACAAAAAGCGACACCTAAATCCGCAGTACCAAAGGCAAAGCCCGAAGCGACGAACGTGGTTGCAGAGCAATTAATGCCTGAGATTGTTGTCGAAAAAGGTAAGCCGACAAAAATTAAACCGGCGACTATTAAAAAAACTACACCTACGCCTACGGCAACAAAGCAGGATGCAGTTAAAAAAGGTTTGCGAGATCCGAAAACTGGAGAGGTAGCTACTTCGTATAGTAACTATCGTTTTACCAAACGCTGGATAAAAGAGGCATTGGTTGCAGAAGGGTTGCTGGAAAAAGTCTATAAAAATAACGAGCTTGATGACGCGATTGAAGCGACAATAAAAGATGCCGTAATAAAGCTTGAAGCCATCGATAAATATAAGGTTTAGTGGCATGGTTTGCAGAGGGGGTTGCCTTTACTTGGTCAACCACAAGGGATTGCCACTACTTAATTATCCAAATCGAGCTTTTTTATGCGATAACGAAATGATCTAAAAGAAAGTCCCAGCTGTTTGGCGGCAGCAGTTTTATTCCATTTGTTTTCTTCCAGAGCAAGTGTGATTGCTTTTCTTTCAATTGCCTCCAGATAATCTTCTAATGAACCCATAGCCGGGTCGTATTTTTGAGCATCTGAATCGTTCTGCAGGCTTACCGGCAGATTCAAATCATCAATCTCTATGCATTTGCCATTGTATAATGCAAGAGCTCTTTCCAGAATATTCTCAAGTTCACGCACATTGCCCGGAAAATGATACTGTTGCAGGGCCGCCAAGGCGGATGTCGATAATATCGGCTGACCTGATTTGCCGGCATTTGTAAGCTTGGCCAGTATATACTCTGTAAGTGCGGGTATATCAGAACTCCTTTCACGCAAAGGCGGAACATGAAGATCGATTACATTGATGCGGTAATATAAATCCTGCCTGAAAAGTCCGGATTGAACCATATCGGCAAGGTTTCGGTGGGTGGCACTGAGTAACCGGATATCGACTGGAACTTCCAGTTGCTCGCCAACGGGACGGACCTTTTTTTCTTGTATGGCTCGCAGCAATTTAACCTGTAGGGATTGAGGCAGATCCGCAACCTCATCAAGAAATAATGTGCCTCCTTCTGCGGCTTGAAACAACCCTTTTTTATCGGTGACCGCTCCGGTAAAACTCCCTTTTTTATGGCCAAAAAACTCACTTTCCATCAATTCGAGAGAAATGGCTCCACAATTAATCGCGACAAAAGGCTTATCACTACGAGAGCTTTGCTGATGAATGAGTCTAGCAACCAATTCCTTACCCGAACCGGACTCACCACTGATGTAAACAGGTGCCTGGCTGCGCGCAACTTTTTCTATTTTTGACCGTATTCCCCGCATGGCTGATGATTCACCCAAGAGCGTATGGCGGGTTCGCCTTTCTCTTTTAGATATTAAGGCAGAAAGCTTTAGTGCGCTGCTAACAAGTTGTCTGAGCACCGATAAATCAATAGGTTTGGTGACAAAATCAAAAGCGCCTTTCTTCATCGCCAATATTGCCGTATCCATATTGCCGTGAGCGGTAATAACGGCAACTGGAATCGGGTTGGACATAGCCTGTATAGTGTCAACCAGATCCAGACCATTGCCGTCGGGCAATTTCATGTCGGTCAGGCAAAGGTCAAACGAATCTTGTTGTAATAATTCCTTGGCGCTTTCGATATTTTCAGCACTGCAAGTTTGAATGTCCATTCTGTTAAGGGTAATTTCCAACAGTTCACGAATATCCGGTTCGTCATCTATGATCAATACCAGTGGCTTTTTCATATTTCAATTAGTGTATGGTTAGCATCCTGTAAACAAAGTCGAAAACAGCTCTGGTTTTCATCAGTCAAATGATAGCTTAATTTTGCCTGATTTAGCTCGGCCAATTCTCTTGATATATACAGCCCCAATCCTGTACCGTTGGATGAGGTCGTGAAAAAAGGCTCAAAGAGATGGCTAATATGTTCATGATTAATGCCGGAACCGTTATCAATGACTTCTATGCAGGGCGCTTGCTGCAAGATGATGGCTCGCAAAATTATTGGACCGTTCTCAGGCTTACCGTATCTCAAGGCATTTTGACACAGGTTGTCCATAATTTGCTTGAGATGACCGGGATCTATAAAAGCACATAAATGTTCATCGCTTAGTAATAAGTTGAATGTTTCAGCAGTGACGTCCTGTTCAAGAATGAAATTACTCATATATTGGGTTAGCCATGGCTTTAAATAAATCTTTTCTCGCCTTGAATCAGATCGTCTGGAAAGTTGTAAGATATCCTCAATAATATGATTAACACGGCCGGAATGTGTCAGAATTATCTTTGTTAAGCGCAAATCCTGAATGGACAGATGCGGATTTTCTGAGAGTAATTGGCCAGCATGGCTGATTGCGCCTAATGGATTACGTATTTCATGGGCAATACTGGCTGTGAGCCGGCCTAAGGATGCTAGTTTACTTTGTTGTAAGCGTTGATTATAAAGTGCAATGTCTTCGAAAATAATCATGTAATAAAATTCGTGAACTGTCGGCAGAGGTATGAAACGACTTCGAATTTCCGAATGATTTGAGAGTTGTAACAACACAAAGTCCTGTTCTGGATTAGCCAGCCAGCTCTTGAATGCTCTCGATAAATGCTCTGAAATAGTATCCAGATTGATGGGGAATACAGATAAATTTAACAGCCTTAATGAAGCTTCATTGGCCATCTGAACTTGTTGTTTCTTGTTGATAATAACAATGCCTGACTGCAGATGCTGGATAATATACTGATTGATTTCTTCCAGTTTAATGATGGTATGTTTTTGTTGATCGGCAAGCAGCAGGGTTTGTTCGCTACGTTTTGCCAGAATATAGGATAGTAGGGCAATAGTGAAAAACGAAGCTCCAAGCATTCCCGCATAAGGATAATGGGTCGGTTGAAAACTACCCGTGTAGTCGGCAAAAATTTGTTCGGCTATTACAGCTAAACTAGCCAACGCAGCAAAAAAAATAGTACAGCGTCCACCAACTAATAATCCGCCTGATGCGATTGATACCCCGAGCAGAGTACCCATGCCACTGTTAACTCCGCCACAAGCGTGCATTAACAAGGTAAGGATCAGTATATCTGAATAAATGAGCAGTTGCGCTTGTAGGGTATAACTTGTAAGGCGCCAGATTATGCAAATGGCTGATATAAGAGATAGAATTAAGTAACTGTAAGCGCTGTAACTGTATAACCGGCTGTTGTCGACACTGATTAAAGAAGAACCCCATCGACTGTAAAATAAAAAAATGAACAGGCATGCCAGAGTCAGTCGGTAGCATAAAAAAACACTCAGCAATAACCAGGCTTGCCGGGCAGGAATGCCGTAGCCCTTGGAAATAGGGCAGGGAAAAATAATCTCAGTAGTATTTGCGGACATGTTGGTTTTAAGAATAGCGTTTTGCAGGGACTTGGTTAGAATATCAATTATCCCGGATTAGCTGCCGGTAGTGGATTGAAACAATCATAGCATTGATGCAAAAACTTAAGAAAAAACTCGCCGGACTTTACCGGTCAATTAGGAGCAATAAATGAATATTCATGAGTATCAGGCCAAACAGTTGTTTCAAATTTATGGAATACCTGTACCCGATGGAAAGCAGGCGACAACGCCGGATAGTGCCGGTCTGGTTGCCAGAGAATTAGGCGGTGATGGTTGGGTTGTCAAGGCTCAGGTACATGCGGGTGGCAGAGGTAAAGTCGGTGGCGTGAAGCTGGCTAAAAATCTGTCTGAAGTGGTCGAGTTTAGCCAAGACATGTTAGGCAAACGGCTGGTTACTATTCAAACCGATAGTGCAGGATTACCCATCAACTCATTGTTGATAGAAAAAATCTATCCGATTAAACGTGAGTTATATCTGAGTGCGCTGGTTGATAGAGCCAGTGAACGCATTATTTTTATCGCCTCAGCGGCGGGCGGAATGGATATAGAAACGGTAGCCCATGAATCGCCTGAACAAATTATTTCGGTACAAATTCATCCTGCAGCGGGTTTACAAGCCTATCAATTTCGAAAAGTTGCCTACACTCTGGGCCTTAAAGGACCACAAGTCAAAATTTTAGGGACAATAATGCAAGGAATGTACGACTTGTTTTTGGCAAAAGATGCCAGCCAAATTGAAATTAATCCATTGATAGAAACGGACAGCGGCGATTTATTGGCTTTGGACGCCAAAATCAACTTTGATGATAACGCTGTAGCGATTCATCCCGATATTTTAGCGATGAAAGACTCTGCCCAGGAAGATGAAAAGGAAAACGAAGCGCAACAATTCGGTTTAAATTACATTACCCTGGAGGGCAACATAGGCTGTATGGTCAATGGTGCGGGACTTGCCATGGCAACTATGGATTTGGTTAAACTGAAAGGCGGCTTACCAGCCAATTTTCTCGATGTCGGCGGGGGTACCAATGTTGAAAAAGTTTGTGAAGCCTTTAAACTGATACTGTCCGATAGCAGCGTTAAAGCCGTATTGGTCAATATTTTTGGCGGTATCGTTAAATGTGATGTCATCGCGGAAGGCATTTTGGCAGCCATTGAACAGGTTCACGTTACTGTTCCTGTAGTTGTCCGATTGGAAGGCACAAATGTCGAACAGGGTCGGGCATTATTGAGTAACACAGGTCTTAATATTTACGCAGCGGATGATTTGGCACATGCGGCAGAACAAGTTGTTGCATTGGCGGAGGCAGTATGAGCATTTTAATAAACAAAGATACTAAATTGATTTGCCAGGGCTTCACAGGCAAACAAGGGACGTTTCATTCCCGGCAAGCCCTGGATTACGGCACACAATTAGTCGGCGGTGTTACCCCTGAACGCGGCGGCGACAATCATTTAGGACTGCCGGTATTTAATACTGTGCAAGAAGCAGTCAATACCACCGGCGCTACAGCCAGTGTGATTTATGTACCGCCTTTTTATGCAGCCGATGCCATTCTGGAAGCAGTCGATGCAGGCATCAAACTCATCGTCTGCATCACCGAAGGTATTCCGATTTTACAAATGTTGCGCGTGAAAGCGGCAATGGCGGGTGCAGGAGCCTTATTAATCGGCCCCAACTGTCCTGGTGTTATTACCCCCGGAGAATGCAAAATCGGCATTATGCCGGGTAAAATTCACTTGCCTGGATCAATTGGCATAGTTTCACGCTCCGGCACATTAACCTATGAATCCGTGCATCAAACCACGGCTCAAGGCTTGGGTCAAAGCACGTGCGTAGGAATAGGTGGCGATCCCATTCATGGCATGAATTTTGTCGATGTACTAAGCCGTTTTCAGGCAGATGACCAAACCAAAGGGATTGTTATGGTCGGTGAAATCGGCGGAGGAGAGGAAGAAGACGCAGCAGAATATATTAAAGCCCATGTTACCAAGCCTGTAGTCGCCTATATCGCAGGACAAACCGCACCTGCTGGAAAACGTATGGGACATGCCGGCGCAATTGTGACGGGTGGAAAAGGCACGGCAGAAGGAAAAGTTGCGGCACTGAAAGCAGCGGGAATTGAAGTGGTGAATTCACCGACTGATATCGGCGCGGCAATGAAGAGTTGTTTGTAAAAATCATACTTATTCAGATAACTTCTAAAAAAGGGGCTTTAGTTGCATAATTACGGCTAAAGCCTCTCCAAATATGATTGAAATCATTATAATCTGAATAAAAACGTATATTCACAAGTTATTTTGATTCTTTACCACAGCTTCCTTGTATCCAGCCAGGTCACTTGCCCTGTTCGTTTATTCACTTCCCGATACATATGAGCCGTCCCGCCACGTCCATCTGCATCACCTCCGTTCCACAGGCAAATAAAATGGACTTTTTCGATACCACAGGCCAAGGCAGTGTTTAGAAGCCAGAGATTACAGCGTTCGTAAGGGTTCATCTCCTCTTCCGTTATATTTCCCAGCGCATCGGGCATGCTGCGTGGAAAATTTCGAAGTTGCGCCTTGAGGGCGAAATAGCGTAATCGCCAGCTTTCCCCTTGCTCAGAGGAAAGGATGGATCGATGAATGAATTCCGCTTCCGGAAAGGGTTGTAGCAATTGAATGCGGACACCGAATTTGGCACAGGCTTCAGCGAACAGAATATCGCCGCCGGCAGCGCCCTGAGTCAAGGCAAGATCGTCTTCACTTGCACCCAACGCAGCCAGAGCGTCGGCTATTTTCTCAGCGGCAATATCGGCCTTGTCATTTGGAAAACGCGGTGTGGCTCGATCCGTTGCATCGATCATGTGGCCGCTGAATAGAAACACCTGACGTGGTTGCCACTTTTCTTCCGGTTTGTTTAGCCGCGCCAATGCCTGCTCAAAAGTGGTGATGCCAGCAGCGACGACTTCCGGGCGAAACCCCAGATCTTTGAGCAAATACAATTGAGATAAGGTGGATTTGAGGGCAAACCAGTCATTTTCAGACTTGGAAATGGCTTCATTATAGGCTGAAGCAACAGTTTCCGGCGTGCCAAGCAATACCTCCAGATCGCCCAGGGTCGCTTTGCTCAAGAACGACTGACCCGGTTCGTACTCCGCTGCATAGCGCACTGCACCAGCCATGGATTTGGCTTCGAGGAAAAAACGGGTGTCACCTGTAAGAAATAAGAAAACATGCATTAAGGTCAATGTGTTAATTCCGGAGCAGTAATGACCGGGATTACGCCGGAAAGCTTGTCGATAGCTTTCGATTGCGGCACGTAGCCGGGCATCTGCGTTAGCGGCATCATTGCACATCTGCTCGGGAGTTCTGCCTGGTTGCTGCCATAATTGTATCCATGCATCTTTGTCGATTCGAGCGAGTAGCGCCCAGGTTTCCGGGTCATTGGGGTAAATCTTCAGCATGCTAATGTAATGTAACCGGACTTCATACGGAGGAATGTTTGCTTTATCCTGCCCTGCTAGCCTTTGCAGGCATATGCCTTTTTCCTGTAGCCCAATAAGATTATCGGGTTCAACAACAAGGCCTGCTTCGATTTGCTCCAGGGCAAAATCAAATCGCTCTGCTTTACGAAGAGAAACCCCTGCTTTGAAATATGCCTCGGCGCGAAATGCAGCCACTGGCGCCTCTTCTGCAAGCACCAATAGGTCGCCAATGTGATCATTCTTGCGAGCCAGTTCGATTCTTTCCGTCCAGGCATCATAAGCATCCCAGAACCCAAATGCATCTCGTATGCGTAGTGATTGCCATTGTGGCTCTTGCAGGTTAGGTAGTAGTTGGTAAACGGGACTGGTTTTACGGCTATGCCAGGATGCCAGTGTGGCTATGATCATTTCGGTGAGTGCTTTTTTGTCGTTTTCCAGAGTGGCCGGATCGGGCAGGCCATCTTTGAGACTGTAATTAAGCTTGCTATCTGTATAGATATCGAACGGTTGTTTGTCTCTGGAACCTTGAATCAGCACCAAACCGTGAGCACGCAGTGCATGACGAACACCAAGTTCATACCAGACATTGGGGTTATCCAGCGTTAAATCGGCAACCACCAGATCAGCGATGAGCAATTCCTGGAACCTATCCGTTTTAATGTCACCGGCGACTTGCTCTTCATTTGCCCGAAACGCTGCAAGTCCCGCTGCTTCAATGGCGGGCTTGAGCAAATCGGTATAAATGGTATTGAAGTCAATTAGTGTGCCGTCATGGCCCGGTTTTTTGCCAAACGGCATGGCGACAAAAGCGTGTGGTTTCATAGAATTTCTCCAAGTTAAGTGCACCCAAACATTAGCATAGTTTCAGCAGGCGGTCGTATGGCTATATGTATTGGGCATTTCATTGGAACTTAAAGAAAAGCGCAAAAAAATAAACCGTCGCAGATTTAAAGATTATCGCCTGCTGTTCGCTACAACCGTCAAGACTTTTGGTAATAAATCCGTTTGCCCGGTCTGAAAACTAATCGCATCAGTTTCTCGGCGCAGCCAGGTAAATTGACGTTTTGCCAGCTGCCGGGTGGCGGCAATGGCTTTTTCTGTCATGGTTTCAAGATCATCCTCACCTTGCAGATAGGCCCAGACTTGCCGATAGCCTACGGCGCGAATAGAAGGCATTTTTTCGGTTAAATCACCACGCTGGTAGAGCGTCTCTACTTCATTAATAAATCCTTGCGCCAGCATATTCCTGAAACGTTGGGCGATGATATTGTGCAGAATCTTCCGATCCGGGGGTGCAATGATTAATTTTATTTTTTGATAAGGCAGGTCTTCGCCTTGGGCTGCATTAAAAAAAGACGATAAGGGTTTACCGCTGATTTCGTAGACTTCCAATGCACGTTGGATGCGTTGCGGGTCGTTAGGGTGGATTCTCGCCGCAGCCAGTGGATCAATATCGGCCAGTCGTTGATGCATGACCTCTTTACCTAATTGCTCCAAATCCTGATCAAGTTTGGCCCTGATCGCAGGATCGGCCTCGGGCAATACAGCAAGCCCATTCAATAGGGCATTAAAATAAAGCATGGTGCCGCCGGTTAAAATCGGAATATTTCCGCGGCGGGTTATATCAGCCATTAAGGCTAACGCCTGTGTCCTGAACTGGCCGGTAGAGAAAGATTCTGACGGATCCAATATATCTATCAAATGGTGGGTAATACCGCCTCTTTCCTCCAGGGTGGGTTTTGCTGTTCCTATATCCATGCCTTTGAACACCAGCGCTGAGTCTACACTGATGATTTCGCCATCTAATGCCTGTGCCAGCTGTACGGAAAGAGCTGTTTTTCCTGAAGCTGTTGGGCCCATTAAGAAAATAGCTGGAGGATGGAGATGTTTTTGCATGGTAGCCCATTAAATGTTAAAGAAATTGTTCGCAATAAATAAGATGATTGATTTTTTTGGTCATTTTTCATAGCCACGAACATTTAAATCATCAATAAATTCAGAAGGAATATCACCACTCGTAACCAGTAAATGATCCCTGGCTCGGGTGCAGGCGACATAAAGTAAATGCCGCTCGGTCTCGTAAACATCCTCTAAATCAGCGTCATCTGTCACCGTTTCTATTCTTTGCTGAGAAGGAATAACTTCATCATCACAAGCCATAACAACAACCGCCCTAAACTCCAGGCCTTTGGCCAAGTGCATAGTGCAAATAGATACATGCCCGTTTACTGTTTCAACATGCTCATCCAGCGCCTTATAGTTGAGCGAGGCAGCCGAAACTGCTGAAATCGCCCTGTCTAATTCAGCTTCTGAACGGACAAAAACACCCATTTCATGTGGCTTGATGCCGATACCGGAAAGATGAGCCAACCATTGTGAAACTGATTGGATTTCATCCTCTGGAGTAGCCAACATCAAAATAGCAGGCGGCGGGCCATTGAAAACGGATACGGTACCTTTACGATCTTCAATATTGCCATCCACATCAGACACACTAGGCCCCAACAAATGATCAGCCTGCATTCTGATCTGATGTGAAGTGCGATAGTTGATGTGCAAGGTACGGGAACGACCACGAATATCGACACCCAACGATTTCCATGAAAAGGCCTGCTGAAAAATACGTTGTCCCAAATCGCCGGCGAAAAATAAACCGTTAATCTTGTTTACGGTCAATGCAGCCAGAAATCGCAATTGCGCAACATCAATATCTTGCGCTTCATCAACCACCACAAAATCGAACGGCGGATGACTGTTCTCAGCGTAATAATTAGACAAACGAGTAAACATTTCAGCACGGGTGATCAGATTCAGGTCATTAAGACCTGTGCGAACCTGTTGAAAAATCGACCACAAAAGCTGCCGCTGCGGCTCCGGCAGACGTGTTTTCCTGCCCAAGCGTTTAACGTCGCGATAGGATTCCCAGGAGTCCAGTTGCCAGGCATCAACGACTTGTTCCCACTCAGTCAGTAAAAAGTGTAGACTAAACTTGTGATCAGGAATGTTTTTTGAGGCAGTTTCAAGTAATTGTCGTATTACCGGCTTGGATGCCAAGGCAACTTTGTTTTCTTTAAACTCAAATAAGCGTTGTCCAATCGCATCCAACGCATGAACTTCCAAACGCTCACCCAGACGTGGTGTAGTAACGATTAGCCTTTTCAATTTGGTAGCCAACGCATTCGCCAACGTGTCGGAAAAAGTGGTCAGCAACACGCGGGCTTCAGGATGCTTGCGAGCCAGGAACACCGCCCGATGCAACGCCACAATCGTTTTGCCGGTACCCGCAGAACCCGAGACTTTGGCCGGGCCATTA
>NQJG01000306.1 GCA_002256465.1 Methylococcaceae bacterium NSP1-1
GCATTTTCAGTGCGACAATTTCTTGTTGTTCAGGATTGGCATAAGCCACTTCTACATCAATCAACGTCTCAGCCATAGACTTGTTTGGCCCTGCTGGTAAAGGAACTCACCATGGTATTGCATATCTGGTTAAAGACAGCTCCGAATGCCAGGTTGGCCAACATTCCTGACATTTCGAATTCCAGATCCAGGGAAATCTTGCTGGCATCCTCACGCAAGGGCATAAAATTCCATACCCCTTCCAGATAAGAAAAAGGGCCATTAAGCAAGGAAACCGTGATTCTGCCGCCCCTATCAATCCTGTTTCTTGTTGAAAACGATTTTTTGAAGCCGCCTTTTGAAATAAGTAATTCTGCTTCAACAATATCGTCTTCACGCTTGAGAATCCGGCTGCCACTGCACCAGGGTAAAAATTGCGGATAGGCTTCGATATTATTAACCAGGTCAAACATCTGCTGTGCAGAAAACTTGACCAGTGCGCTTTTTTGAACAACAGTCATTTAAAGCACTCCGATGACATGCAGGAATACGAAAAACACAGCTAACGGCGCCACATAGCTGATCAAAATTTTCCACACTTGATAGCTTGCTGCATTAGGCATGTCCAGCTCTTGTTCGCTGTGTTGCCGCTTCATAATCCAGCCGGCAAATACCGCAATACAAAAGCCACCGATGGGTAGCATTAAATTGGCAGTTAAGTAATCCAGCAATTGAAAGATATTTCTGTCAAAAAACTTAACATTAGACCAGACATTAAAGGAAAATACCGTGCCCAGCCCTAGTAACCAGGTCACTAAACCCGACCATATACAGGCTTTTTCCCGACTTAAGTCTTTACTTTCAACCAGCCACGCTACAACTGGCTCAATCAAGGAAATAGAGGAAGTCAAGGCCGCAATCACCAACATCACAAAAAACAATATTCCCATCAACCAGCCGCCGGCCATGGCGCCAAAAGCAATCGGCAAGGTTTGAAAAATGAGTCCGGGCCCAGAAGCAGGATGTAAATTATTGGCAAAAACAATAGGAAAAATAGCAATACCCGCCAATAAAGCGACGGCAGTATCAGCGCCTGCGATCAAAAACGCCGTTTTGGCAATCGATATGCCTTTAGGTAAATAAGAGCCATAAACCATAATCGCACCCATGCCTAAACTCAGGGTAAAAAAAGCATGTCCCATCGCAGTTAATACCGAGTCACTGGTCAGTTTACTGAAATCCGGCATAAACAAAAAATGCAGCCCTTGATTATAGCTCCCTGTCGTCATCGCATAACCGACTAACAAAATCATCAATACAAACAAGCTCGGCATTAAAAACTGCACGGCTTTTTCCAGGCCATTATGAACACCACGCACCACGATCAGCATGGTTGCCAGCATGAATAAAGAATGCCAGAAAATCAACTGCACCGGACTGGCAACAAAATCATCAAAAATCCCTTTTATCGCAGTTCCATCGGCATCAAAAAAACTGCCCGCAAAAGCTTTTACTATGTAAGCCGAAGCCCAGCCGGCAATAACGCTGTAATACGACAGGATTAACATACCTGCGATAACACCCATCCAGCCCAAATAATGCCAGTTTTTATCCGCGCCCGCTTCGTCAGTCAACAATGCCATCGTCTCAACAGGATTTCGTTGACTGACCGGTTGCTGCCAGAATAAATGCGAAACGTGATGACCATGCACCATGTACTGATTTTTTTGTATCCGTCATTTTTGAGCGCCTATTAAAATCTCACCTTATTAGTAATATCGAGTAAAATAACAAAAATATTCCTTTACGTCAGTTTAAAAAATCAAAAACCAGCCCCTATGGCCGATAAAAACTCCAAAAAAAATAAAACCCAGCAAAACGCAACGATTGCCGTTAATCGCCAAGCCAGGCATGAGTATTTTATTGAAGAGCGATTTGAAGCGGGGATTGTTCTGGAAGGCTGGGAAGTTAAAAGCCTCCGGGAAGGTCGTGTTCAGCTCAAAGAAAGTTATGTCGTGTTAAAACGTGGCGAAGCGTGGTTGTCTGGCGCCCATATTTCCGCGCTGCTGTCGGCATCCACACATATTAAACCGGACGCTATCCGCGCTAAAAAATTATTACTGAACCGCCACGAACTCAATAAACTCATTGGCTCGGTAGAACGCAAAGGTTACACACTGATTCCGCTGTCCATGTACTGGAAAAACGGACGGGCTAAACTGGAAATAGGTCTGGCAAAAGGAAAACAATTGCACGATAAACGCGCCACATCGAAA
>NQJG01000094.1 GCA_002256465.1 Methylococcaceae bacterium NSP1-1
GCCGGATTAGGCATGTAGTTGTAGCCGCCCATCGGGATTCGGGTCATCGATTCAACACCGGCACAGATAAACACCTCGCCGGCACTCATTTGAATGGCTCCAGCCGCGATATGTATCGCCTGCATGGAGGAGCCGCAGAAGCGGTTAACTGTCATACCGGCAACAGTGACAGGCAGATCGGCTAAATGAACCACCAGACGCGCCAGATTAAGCCCTTGCTCGCCTTCGGGAAAGGCGCAGCCCAGGATAAGATCTTCTATATCTTGCGGGTTAACCCCGGTTTTATTTATTAGACCTTTAACTACCTGGGCTACAAGGTCATCCGGCCTGACTGTGCTCAGCAGGCCTTTATACGCCGGAGTAAATGGTGATCGACAATACCCTGCAATAACAACATTTTTCATCGCCCTGTCTCCTGTTAAATACCAGACTCCCAAAAGAGTTTAAGTATTGTATAAAAATAGTTCTTTGGACTGATATTAACGCTATTCGTTTCATAAGCGCAATTATGCTTACTATTGACCATGGAGGTGACCAAGAGCACGAAGTAGTCTTTGCTGGTCAGGCTAAACCTGACTCAGCGATCCTTACCCGCAGTTAGGTGTTATTATGACTGTAAGATTGAATTTGTTGGAAAGTAAGGACTGGCCGAGTAAGATATATAATTTTTGCAAAGATCGAAATATAAAAATTATTGTATTGGCATTTTTCTTACTGAGATTATTTTTCTGACAATGGAGGGGCTTTAAAAAAGCCATATTATCAACTGTGAAGGGAAGCCTATAAACCATACATACCATATATAATGGTACTCAACTTTTTAAACAATCAAATACAGGTAAATAAAGTAATGCGTAACAATTTTTTTAATCTGGGCTTTTTAGTGTTGGCACTGTCATCAATTTCCGCTAATGCTGAAATTTTGGCTAAAGACGCGATACCCGCCAAAATACTGGATCAATTTTACAAAAGACATCCGAATGCCATAGATATAGCCGCAGAAAAGAAAATCCATTTTAAACAAGCCTTATACGAAATTACTTTTAAAGAAGAAAAAGAAGAAAAGGATAAAAAGAAGATAATTGAACTGTATAGAGAAAATGGCCGTTTTTTTGTTAACGCCGATGATGTTACCGGGGCCAATATGATGCCCGCTATTGCCTATGATAATTTAAAGGCTGCCTTCGATACTTATACTATTAAAGACACAATATTAGTTGTAAATCCCAATGGCGTTGGCGAAGAATATGATTTGACTGTTAACGCATCTGGTAATGACTGGAGTGTTATAGTTGATCATAAAGGAAATATAACCCAAAAAGAACGTGAATAACTGGATAACATAATGGCAACAAATACTAACAGACCCACTTCACCACATCTGCAAGTTTACAAACTGCCTTTAACAGGCATTATTTCAATTACCCACCGCATGACCGGCGTGATGTTATCTGCCGGATTGATCTTTTTTGTCTATATCGTATACGCGGTAGCTGGCGGTTCAAATACTTATACGGCAATGCAGGCTTTAATGAGTCTATGGCTGGTTAAATTGATCTATTGGGGTTTTATTTATGCCCTATTTTTCCATTTATGTCACGGCGTGCGTCATTTAATCTGGGATGCGGGTAAAAGCTTTGACCGCGATACCCTCAACCGGTACGCACTGATTGAACTGGGTTGCTCATTAGTTCTTACCCTGCTTACATTAATATTAACTTCTGAGTAAGGATAGTTTATGGATTATAGATCACCTTTAGCCAGGGTTCGCGGATTAGGGTCTGCAAAAGCAGGAACTTCTCACTGGTGGATGCAGCGTGTCACCGCAGTAGCGTTGATTCCCTTATCTTACTGGTTAATCACTTTTCTAAATTTGAGCTTAAATGCGCCTTATCAACATACGGTAGAGTGGTTAGCAACACCTCTGAATACCCTTTGTATAGTAGCATGGGTGCTTGCGGTTTTTTATCACGCTGCGCTGGGTTTGCAGGTGGTTATTGAAGATTATATTGCCGCTGAAGGTATCAAAATTGTTGCAGTCTGGACGGTAAACTTAAGTTTTCTGTTGTTGGCACTGGCGGCATTGATTGCGGTGTTTCGTACACTATTAATAGGGTAACTTATGTCGGCAGATTATAAAATAATTGAACATACGTATGATGTAGTGGTGGTGGGTGCCGGCGGTGCTGGCCTACGTGCCACTTTTGGTATGGCGGAAAAGGGTTTGAAAACAGCCTGTCTCACCAAAGTATTCCCAACCCGCAGCCATACCGTTGCAGCGCAAGGCGGTATCAGTGCGGCTTTAGGCAATATGGGTGAAGATGACTGGCGTTTTCACATGTACGATACCGTCAAGGGCTCAGATTGGCTGGGTGACCAGGATGCCATTGAATATATGTGCCGTGAAGCCATGGCGGCGGTTATTGAACTGGAACATTACGGCGTGCCTTTTTCCAGAACTCCCGAAGGCAAAATATATCAACGTGCCTTTGGCGGCATGACGACTCATTACGGCAAAGGTCAGGCCCAACGAACTTGCGCGGCGGCTGATAAAACCGGACATGCGATTTTACATACTTTGTATCAACAAGCTTTAAAGCATAATGCCGAATTCTTTGTTGAATACATCGTGCTCGACTTGATTATGGAAGGTGATGAATGCCGTGGCGTGTTGGCGTGGTGTCTTGATGATGGTTCACTGCATTTATTTAAAGCGCATGTGACTGTTCTGGCAACCGGTGGGTATGGCCGTACCTATTTTTCGTGTACTTCGGCTCATACCGTGACAGGCGATGGCAATGCGATGGTGTTACGTGCGGGTTTACCGTTACAGGACATGGAATTTATCCAGTTTCACCCGACCGGAATTTACGGTTCAGGCTGTTTGATCACAGAAGGCGTCAGAGGCGAGGGCGGTTACCTGACTAATTCAGAAGGTGAGCGTTTTATGGAAAGATATGCGCCACATGCTAAAGATTTAGCCTCACGCGACGTAGTCAGCCGCGCCATGACCATTGAAATTCACGAAGGGCGCGGTGTCGGCAAACTGAAAGATCATATTTATTTGCACATTGAACACCTGGACCCTGCAATTATTCACGAACGCTTGCCGGGCATTGCCGAAACCTCGAAAATTTTCGCCGGCGTCGATGTTACTAAAGAGCCTATTCCGGTTTTACCGACCGTGCATTACAACATGGGCGGCATTCCTACCAACTACAAAGCGGAAGTGGTGACACTGGATGGCGATAATCCCGATAAAGTCGTGCCGGGATTGATGGCAATCGGTGAAGCGGCCTGTGTTTCAGTCCACGGCGCGAATCGATTGGGTTCAAACTCATTGCTTGATTTAGTCGTATTCGGACGATCAGCCGCCATTCGTTGCGCAGAACTCATCAAGCCGGGCACTGCACAAAAACCACTGGCAAAAAATGCCTGTGATAAAGCGCTGACCCGCTTTGATAAAATTCGCAATGCCAATGGCAGCCGCAGCACTTCAGATATTCGTCTGGACATGCAGAAAACCATGCAAACCAAAGCGGCGGTATTCCGAACTCAATCCACACTGGATGAAGGCATTGCAGCCATGGCTGAAATCAAGCAATCCTTTGCCGATGTGGGTGTAAAAGATAAATCCCTGATCTGGAATACCGATCTGGTTGAAACCCTGGAACTGGATAACCTGCTCAGTCAAGCCAGCGTAGCGATTAACGCTGCCGGTAACCGGCACGAAAGCCGTGGCGGACATGCGCGGGAAGATTACCCTAACCGTGATGATGCCAACTGGTTGAAACATACCTTGACCTGGATGGTAGACGATAAAATAAAAATCGATTACCGCCCTGTGCATTTATATACCTTAACCGACGAAGTTAAGGTTATTCCACCCAAAGAGAGGGTTTACTAATGGCTGAGTTTACCTTGCCAAAAAATTCGGTATTGACTAAAGGCAAAACCTTCAAAGCACCTGCAGGTACAACAAATATCCGCCGTTTTGAAGTCTACCGTTGGGATCCCGATTCCGGGGAAAATCCGCGCATCGATAGTTATGAACTGGATATGGACCATTGCGGCCCCATGGTGCTGGATGCAATCCTGAAAATTAAAAATGAAATCGATAGCACCTTAACCTTCAGGCGTTCCTGCCGTGAAGGCGTCTGCGGTTCATGTGCGATGACCGTTAACGGTAAAAATACGCTGGCCTGTACCAAAGCCATCGATTCCTATCCCGGTACCATCAAGATTTTCCCTCTCCCGCACATGCAGGTTATTAAAGACCTTGTGCCGGATATGACGCATTTTTACGCACAATATGCCTCCATCAAGCCGTGGATCGAGACTCAAACGCCGGCGCCCGCAGATAGCGAACGCCTGCAAAGCAGGGAAGACCGCGAAAAACTGGACGGTTTATATGAATGTGTTCTCTGTGCGTGTTGCTCAACCAGTTGCCCCAGTTACTGGTGGAACAGCGAGCGCTATTTAGGCCCTGCCGTATTGCTACAAGCCTATCGTTGGCTGGTAGATAGTCGCGATGAAAACACCGGGGAACGTCTCGATGAACTGGAAGACCCCTTC
>NQJG01000095.1 GCA_002256465.1 Methylococcaceae bacterium NSP1-1
TCCATCCCCTCCGTCACGCGCACCTCCCGCCCAATAATTCTACACACTTTTCATAGAGACGCGCTTGTGCGTCTTTTTAAGCAGATGCGATTTGCGCGTCGACATATAACGCGGTTTAAACCGCATTGAGCTTACCCTATGTTTTCCCTAAACCTTCTCAGGAAACGCGTTCCCGGACTCCTGCTTGGGCAGGCTGTTTTTTTACTGGCAATCTTGCTGCTTGTTCCCCGGTACGCTCGCTCACAAGTCCCATCCCTACCAGCTTGGGTGCGAGATGATCAGACACAGGCTGTTGATCATCTTGACTCTGTTGTCATTGATCGTTCCGAAGTCCCAGTCCCACCAACTTGGGAGCGAGATAATCAGACACAGGCTGTTGATCATCTTGACCCTGTTGTCATTGATGCAACCTTGAGCTTACCCAAACTCATTGATTTAACCATGCAAAAATACCCGGACACTGCCTGGCTTACTTCTTTGGAAGAAGAAGCTGCGGCCATTGCGGAACGTAGTAAAAGCTGGACAGCCGGTGCCTCATATGCATCGATCGGTTATCAATCAATATCCACATTCAGGCTGAATTATGCTACTGGAAGTGTGCAGGTGCCGCTATGGAATTTAGGGCAACGTGATGCAGAACACAAACTGGCCAATCAGGCCGAAACCAGTGCTGAAGCACAAGCGATAGGAATAAAGTTACGCGTTGCAGGATTGATTAGAGGCGCATTGTGGGATATGGCTTTGGCAAAAGTTCATTATGATCAGGCGCAAGTGGATCTGGACACGTATGAAAAATTACTGGCGACTATCAAGCGTTACGTAGAAGTAGGGGACCTGCCTCGTGCCAATGAATTAATGGCACAAAGCGAGTTGTTGCAAAAACGTTCAGCATTCACCATGGCTGAAGCAGAACTCATGCATTCGCGCAAACGTTATGCCTCCATTACCCAAACGACTAAAGTGCCTGCTGCTTATGAAGAAAACCTGGCGGCATTAAAGGAAATCGGGCAAAACCATCCGACCCTGGTCGCTATTAACAGTCAGATTGAGCGCAAACAAGCCCAGATTAATGCCATTAAATCGATAGGTTCAGGCCAAACCAATGTTATCGCGGGAATATTAAGTGATGAAGGCGTTGATCCTCGCAGTAATAAGGCGGAATTTTTCAATGTCGGCGTTAGCATTCCTTTTGGCGGCAAAGCCCATATCGCTCCGCAGATTGCATCAATTAATGTTGAGTTAAACAGGTTGATTGCCGATCGTGAACAGCTTTACCGTGATTTGGAACAGGCGCATCACGAAGCGGAACATAATTTGGAAGTGAATCGAGTCGAATTGGACACTGCCAATGAACAGAAAAAAGTTTCAGAAGAATTGTTAAAAATGACGCATCTGGCTTTTTCCGTGGGTGAAATTGATCTGATGGATTTATTAAGAATACAGTCCCGGACACAACAAGCCATTCTCAACGCCAAAGTACGTGCCGTCATGTTAGAACGAGATAAAGCACTTTATAACCAGGCAGTAGGAGTTATGCCATGAAATCATATCAATTTTTACTGTTACTGAATGTTGTGGGGTGGGCCATGCTGTTCTGTCCTCCTGTAATGGCTGAAAATACGATTCAAATAGCGCAGGATCATCTTGATAATCTGGGCGTTACCCTGGGCAAATTGGAGCCCGTCAAACAAATCCCTGTGTTAACAGCGCCCGCCAAAGTGGTGATTCCGCCAACTCACGAATATGTTGTCAGCGCTTCTCAGGCTGGACTCATTACTAAACTGAACGTGGCGATGGGCGATAAGGTTAAAAAAGGTGAAGTATTAGCTCAGCTGAACAGTCCTGATTTGCTGACATTGCAGCGTGAATATCTTAAAGCAGGCAGTGTGCTGCAATTAGCTTCGAATACTTATCAACGGGACAAAAAACTGATGGAAGAAGGCGTAATTGCCGATCGACGCTGGCAGGAAACGCGTAACAAATATCAATCCTATGCCTCTGAAGCTAATGAACACAGACAACTTCTGGAAATCGCAGGAATGACGGCTACTGATATTGAGCGACTTGACAAGACACACCGGTTAAGCAGTCAGCTAAATGTACATTCTCCTATTTCAGGTGTAGTGATGGAGCGGATGGCAGTTGCTGGAACGCGTATCGATATATTGGCGCCGATATATAGCATTGCAAATCTGGATGAACTTTGGCTGGAGATTAATATTCCTCATGAACGCATAGGCAGCATTAAAGTGGGTGATCAGGTTCTGATTGAAAATACCCCAATCAGCGCGGAAATCACATTATTAGGGCAAAGTGTCAATCCGGAAAATCAGACGCTTCTGGCGCGAGCGACAATAAAGGGTAAACAATCTGCAGTACGTGCCGGGCAAACCATTAATACCCAGATTATTCAATCCAGTGAAAACGCTGCATTTAAAGTACCCAATGCCGCCATTGCCCAAAACGAAGGAAAATCTTTTATTTTCATCCGTAATCAGGACGGATTTAAAGTCACGCCAATAAAAGTCATAGGAAAACAGGGTGAGGAGTCGATTATTAGCGGAGATTTTACCGGCAATGAAGACATCGCCATCAAAGGCGCTGTTGCGCTGAAAGCCAACTGGTTGGGATTGGGGAGTGCTGAATAATGGCTAACCTGATTCGCTTTGCGCTGAGTCAGCGGCTACTGATGATGATATTGGTATTGCTGCTGGCTGGCGGCGGCTATTATGCATTTAAAAACATTCCTATTGACGCCTTTCCCGAGGTTTCGCCAACTCAGGTAAAGATTATCGTTAAAGCGCCCGGCATGACTCCTGAAGAGGTTGAAGCCAGAATCACCGCACCCATAGAAATTGAGTTGCTGGGCATTCCGCACCAAACCATGCTGCGTTCTATTGCCAAATACGCATTAACCGACATTACCGTTGATTTTGAAGAAGGCACGGATATTTTCTGGGCGCGTCAGCAGATTGCCGAACGCTTGAATACGATGTGGGGCAACTTGCCGGCGGGCGTCGAAGGCGGTATTGCACCCATGACGACGCCTTTAGGCGAGATGTTCATGTTTACCGTGGAAGGCGGCGGTTTAAGTCTGATGGAACGCCGCAATTTGCTGGACTGGGTCATCCGTCCGGCGTTGCGGACTGTTTCGGGCGTCGCTGATGTTAATTCACTGGGCGGGGTGGTCAGAAGCTTTGAGGTTATTCCAGACAATATGCGGCTGTCCGCCAGAGGCATCAGCATGGATAAACTGGTGCAAGCGTTGCAAAACAACAACCGTAATGACGGGGCAGGGCGTATGACCGACGGTGAAGAAGCCTTGATTGTCAGGGCTGAAGGCCGAATCAAAACCCTGGCTGATGTCAGTATCATCGTAGTGGATAATAAAAACGGTATTCCCATCACCGTAGGCGACGTCGCGGAAGTCAAAATCGGTGCCCTGACGCGCTATGGTGCGGTGAGTAAAAACGGCGAAGGCGAAGCCGTGACCGGACTGGTGTTGAGTTTGCGCGGCGCTAATGCCAGACAAACGATTGCCGGAATTGAGAAAAAATTGGCTGAAATCAGCCCGGGTTTTCCTGAAGGCGTTGAAGCCAAAGTCTTTTACAATCGCGGCAACCTGGTTGACAAGGCGGTAGACACGGTTTTACATGCCTTACTGGAAGCGATAGCGTTAGTTGTAGTTTTGCTGATTTTATTTCTGGGTAATTTGCGCGCCGCTTTGGTTGTTGCCCTGGCCTTGCCACTGGCGGCCTTATTCACCTTTATATTGATGAACTACATGGGCATGTCGGCAAACCTGATGAGTTTGGGCGGTTTGGCTATCGCCATCGGTATGCTGGTAGATGCGGCGGTAGTGGTTGTTGAAAATCTCATCACGCATCTGGCGCACGTCGAAAAAGCCCAACGCCTGCCGCGGTTGCATGTTATTTACCGGGCAACCCGCGAAGTTGCAAGCCCCGTTACTTCGGGCATTCTAATTATTATTATCGTTTTTTTACCGTTACTGACCCTGCAAGGACTGGAAGGCAAATTATTTACACCGGTGGCCTTAACCATTGTGTTTGCGCTCAGTGGTTCGTTGGTATTGTCGCTCACCGTTATTCCTGTTATAGCCTCCTATTTACTAAAAGAGGTTTCACATGAAGAGCCCTGGCTGCCCAGGCAATTACAAAAGCTCTATCAGCCCGCTTTATTATGGTGTTTAGGTAATAGTAAAAAAGTATTTACAGCCGCGGGAGTTTTGTTAATCGTTACTGTCTTGGTATTTACCCGGATCGGCAGTACCTTTATGCCGACCATGGATGAAGGTGACATTATTATTCAACTGGAAAAGTTACCATCGATTACTCTGGAGCAATCAGTAGCGTTGGATGGTCAAGTCCAAAAGAATCTGCGCAAACATATTCCCGAAATAGATACGATTATTTCACGGGTGGGCTCAGACGAACTGGGTCTTGACCCTATGGGCTTGAATGAAACCGATACGTTTTTGGTGCTTAAACCTAAAGATCAATGGCGTATGCACAGCAAAGAGGCGTTGATCGAAG
>NQJG01000010.1 GCA_002256465.1 Methylococcaceae bacterium NSP1-1
CTTCAAATCCAATTTGGGTATGTTTATATATAAAGCAACTTCTCATAAGTAGTTGGATTCAGACCTACGAAGTTTTTAAAACCTTGTAGGCCTGTCATTGTTACCTGCGGCAAATGAGAAGCTATTTAAAAATTATTTTCAGCTCGCTTTGCCAGCTTCTGTTGCAGCAGGGACTTCGATCAATCTTCCTGATCTACAGTCATAGATGTAGCCGTAAACGGGAATGTTGGAAGGAACCAAAGGATGGCTCTTAATGCGAAGCACATCTTCCAGAACACTTTCTTCTTGGTCTTTAATGGTCAGCCAACTGATATGTTTGGCTTCGTGTGAACCCGGTCCTGCACCGGTGTCATACCATAAGCCTTGTTCGTTCAAGGATGCCGTTGTTAAGCTGCTGCCTAACAAGTCGCGCATGATATCATCGGTAAATAGTTCCATGCCGCAGTTGGTATGATGAATGACAAACCATTCGCGTGTGCCTAATAATTTATAGGAGATAACCAAAGAACGGATGGCATCGTCACTGGCACGGCCGCCGGCATTACGAATTACGTGAGCATCACCCTCAGATAAACCGGCATATTTTGCAGGATCTAAACGGGCATCCATACAGGTCAGGATGGCAAAATGCCTTCCCGGCGGCAGAGGTAAATCACCTTTGTCACCGAAATCATTCACATAATCTCTGTTTGCTGCTAAAACTTCATTAACAATTTTGCTCATAAATACCTCTTATTATTGGATGATCGGGCAATAAAAAACCGTTTGGCTCAATCATTAAATCATGAAAAAACCAAACGGTACATAACTATCTCCACGAAAAAGAATACTCTAATAAACCCAGATTTCAAATAGCACTATAAATTTATAAAATATAAATCTATAGTTTATAATGAATAAATATGGATAAATTAAATAATATACAGGTGTTTTGTCGTATTGTTGAATTGGGCACTTTTGCGGCTGTAGCCCGTGAAATGCATCTCTCTGCGATGATGATAAGCAAATATATGGCTCAGTTGGAAAATTCCCTGGGTGTTGCCTTGTTAAACAGAACAACTCGTCAAATCAGTCTGACTGAAGCAGGGGAAATCTATTATTACCGCAGCAAACAGCTAATTGATGATTTTTCCGAACTGGATGAAACTACTGCACAGTTGGGTCGACATGTAAAAGGAACATTAAAGATCAGTGCGCCGATAGATTTTGGCGGACTTTATATGGTGCCCGCTATTGATGCGTATCAACGCAAGTATCCAGACGTTAAAATTCTGATGACGCTACATAATAGCCATGTAGATTTAAGCAAAGGCAGTTTTGATTTGTCAATTTTAGTGACGGATAGTCTTGATTTGGGCGTCGTTGCCAGAAAAATTGCTAAAACCCGATTATGTACTTACGCTTCTCCAGGTTATCTGGCCGAGTATGGCAAACCTGATCATATTGATCAATTAAGTTCACATCGATGCTTGCATTACATTGATACGCCGCATAAAGATTATTGGCTATTCAATATTGGTAAAGAAGAGATAAAAATTAAACCGAATTGGCATTTTGCTTCAAACAATGGCAGAGCATTATGTCAGGCAGCTGCCTTAGGATTGGGGATAACGCAGGCCCCGGAAATATCGGCCGCAAACTATGTGGCACAAGGAAAATTAATAGAAATTTTGCAAGATTTTCGTATTTCATCGCTAGCCATTTATGCCATTTATCTGCAGAGACGTTTTCTACCTGCCAAGTTAACAACGTTTGTTGATTTTATGGTTAAATACTTCGCAGAAAATGAGGCATAGCGATTTAGTGTAATGTGAAAACAGCTTAAAAAATCGAAACGGTTAAACATGGCAAGACGAAGTGAACACAGTCTGGAAGAATTAAAGGCAATGGTTCTGGATGCGGCGGAAAAGATTGTCATAGAGGAAGGCTTTTCAGCATTAAAAGTGCGTAAAATTGCTTTGGAGATTGGATACACCGTGGGCAGCATTTATATGGTATTTGCAAACATGGCTGATTTGATTATGCATATTAATGCGAGAACACTGGATGCTATTGCTGAGCAGTTAGAGCACGTGCATGAACGTAGTCCAGAACAGTCAATTGAAACACTGGCCATGACTTATTTAAGCTATGCCAGTCAGAACGTCAATCGCTGGCGGAAGACTTTTGAATATCGCTTGTTGGAAGATGACGAAATCCCAGACTGGTATCAGGAGAAAGTTGACAATGTATTTACCCAAGTTGAAGCGCGATTTGCAGAACTTGCGCCCGAGCTCTCAGAATACCATAGAAAGCGGGCTGCGAGGGCTTTATGGTGTGGTGTTCATGGAATCTGTGTGCTTTATCTGACCGGTAAACAGGATAAGGCGGGAATTAAGGATATTGAAGAGATGATAGTGTTATTGGTCAGGAATTTTATACGCGGATGGGCCGTAAGTTCAGATAAATAATATCTTCCCTCAAAATTGAAGAAATACTTCTTTTAACACTTGCTTTTGGGCTTACCGGATATGAATAGCAATCAGAATAAACCGTCTATCGATGGAAATAGTCAACTAATTGGTAATGCAGGGCATAGAGAATTACTCTCATGGGCTTTATATGATTTTGCTAATTCCGGTTATACCACTGTGGTGCAAACCACTATATTCAGTGCCTATTTTGTTGGCGTGGTTGCCGGTGAAGCGCAAGGTGTTACGCCCGGATTATCGACCCTGCTTTGGTCGCTGGCTATCGGTATAGCCAATTTTATAGTCATGATCAGCGGGCCATTAATAGGTGCAATTGCCGATCATCGGGCGTGCAAGAAACCTTTTCTACTGATTTCCTCTGTTGGTTGCATAGTATCAACAGCCTCGCTGGCACTGGTCGGTCCCGGTGATATATGGTTGGGAATGGTGCTGGTTACCTTCTCAGCCATCATGTTTGCCAGCGGAGAAAATCTGATTGCCGCATTTTTACCGGAGATAGTGACTGAGGAGAATATGGGCAAGATGTCTGGTTATGGCTGGAGCCTGGGTTATTTTGGCGGTCTTCTGACATTAGGGATTTGCCTGGCTTACATTACCTGGGCCAAGCAACAAGGTATGTCTGAAACCCATTATGTTCCTGTTACACTACTGATCACCGCTACAATCTTTGCGTTGACGGCTATGCCCACTTTTCTTTGGTTGCGTGAGCGGGCAATTCCCGCCGAATGGGATCGGAGCTTGTCCAGTTTACAGGTAAGCTTTGCCCGATTGAAACACACGTTTAAAGAAGCGGCCCGCTTTCGGGATCTGGTCTGGTTTTTGATAACACTGGGCGTATACCAGTCGGGTGTTAGCACCGTGGTAGTTTTGGCCGCGATATATGCGCAGGAAGTCATGGGTTTTGATACCCAGTCACTGATTGTACTCATTATGGTTGTTAATGTGACGGCTGCTGTTGGCGCTTTTATTTGCGGGCATTTACAAGACCGGATGGGATCTGTCCCCACGTTGGCAATTACCCTGCTAATCTGGATTGTTGCGGTATTGGCGGCTTTATTTGCCAGCGAGCCAGCACATATGTGGATAGCCGGAAATATTATTGGTTTGGCCATGGGGGCAAGCCAATCTGTTGGGCGTGCTTTAGTCAGTAAATTCTCTCCGGCCGAGCGGGCGGGGGAATTTTTAGGTTTATGGGGATTGGTCAATCGATTGTCGGCTATCGTCGGGCCATTGAGCTATGGACTGATTAATTACTGGAGTAATGGGGATCACCGGATGTCATTGCTGTCGACTTTATCGTTTTTCATCGTCGGCCTGGTTTTGTTGTCCAAGGTTAATGAGAGGAGAGGTAAAGCTGCTGCCCTAAGTTCCGGCGCAATAATTGACGATGCGGATTATTGAGTCTTGAAGGCTTGGAAATCTCAAACCATATTTGCCAATGTTTGACGGCCCTCGATTGCTGTTTCTTTAGCCAATATGAAAAGATTGTGATCCTCTTTTCACAGCCATTTTGGCTCAGGAAGTATATCAACTATCGGATAATTCAAACTGCCCTTCAAGTTTAGGTATTGCTGTAACATAATAAGTTTTGTTAGGTTTTTTAGCGCCCGGACAATCAATGCTGATTCGTTGTACCTGTTCGCCCAGTTTTAATGCTGTCAGTTGCCCTCCCCACAAACAACCGGTATCAATGGCATAACAATTTGGCCCTTCGTAATATCCCAATGTAGACCAGTGTCCGAAGATAATGCGCATGTCCGCATTTTTACGTTTTGGCACCTCAAACCACGGCATCAGATTTTTGGGTTGAGAACCTAAAGGACCGGTGTTGGCAAAATCAAGACGACCATTAACATCACAATAACGCATACGTGTAAAACAGTTAATGATAAAACGTAACCTTGATACGCCTTTTAAGCTGGCTGACCAGATATTGGGTTTATTACCGTACATTTGTTTTAAAAATGCTTGATAATCAGGACCTTTTAATACCCGTTCTGCTACTAATGCCATTTTTTGGGTTTTTTTAAAATCCCATTGAGGCGGCAAGCCGGCATGAAGTAAACAGAAATCATCGTTATAATGAAACAGTGGTCGATGTCTTAGCCAATAGATTAATTCATCTCGATCGGACGCTTCAAGCACCTTACTTAGTGCGTCTTTTTTATTGGCTATTTTTTGTAAACACGATGCTGCAAGTAAGTGCATATCATGGTTACCGAGTACAGTGATGGCTGAACTGCCTAGTGACTTAACAAAACGCAAGGTTTCCAGGGATTTGGGCCCACGGTTAACCAGATCACCTGCAAACCACAGCTGATCGGTGTTTTCATTAAAAGAGATGGTATCAAGGAGTCTTAATAAATCATCAAAGCAGCCTTGTATATCACCAATAGCGTAAATAGACATTTAACTAATGCAGTGTTCTTGGAATGGATAAAGTAAATTTGGGGATTTGGGCATTAAAATTATCGCCCTCATCCGAACGCATTGTATATTGACCTTGCATAGTGCCAACAGGAGTTTCAAGTATTGCTCCACTGGTGTAACGAAACATTTCTCCAGGCTTAAGATAAGGCTGTTCGCCAATAACACCATCGCCTCTGACTTCCTGGATCTTGCCATTGGAATCGGTAATTAACCAATGACGATTTAACAGCTTAGCAGGGACGGTACCTTCATTAGTGATCGTGACCGTGTAGGCGAACACATAACGATCCTGCTCAGGAGCAGATTGCTCTGCTATGAAATAGGGTGTAGCTTCAACTAAAATTTTGTTTTTTTCGGTCATTATTAGATCATATATAGATTATTTGTTGATTATTTCATCCTAACTTATCGTTAAAGGCAAGTAACTATTTAATATTAATAAACAGCCGATAAAAAAGTCATTTACTTTCATAATCTATAGGATACGACATTGCATATTCACATCTTAGGTATTTGCGGAACATTTATGGGCGGACTTGCAGTGATTGCAAGGCAGTTGGGCTATCAGGTCAGTGGTTCCGACCAAAACGTTTATCCACCCATGAGTACACAATTGCAACAACAGGGCATTCAATTGATGGACGGTTATCGCGCTGAAAATCTGGATGGTGACCCTGATCTGGTTATTATCGGCAATGCTCTATCACGCGGCAATCCGGAAGTTGAAGCAGTACTGAATAAAGGCCTGAATTATGTATCAGGCCCGCAGTGGTTGGCGGAATATGTATTGCAAGACAAATGGGTGCTGGGCGTTGCCGGAACCCACGGCAAAACCACTACAACCAGCATGCTGAGCTGGATACTTGAGCATCAGGGTTTTAATCCGGGATTTTTAATCGGCGGTATACCGTTAAACTTTGGTATTTCGGCGCGTTTAGCGGGGGGGCCGGAAAATAAGTCAGGCTTTTTTGTGATTGAAGCCGATGAATATGATTCAGCCTTTTTTGATAAGCGCTCAAAGTTTGTTCACTATCGGCCACGTACTGCCATACTCAATAACCTGGAGTTCGATCATGCCGATATTTTTCCTGATCTGGACGCTATAAAACGGCAATTCCATCATCTGGTCAGAACAATTCCAGGCGAAGGTTTAATTATCAGCCCTGAGTGTGATGCTAATATAAATGAGGTCCTGGCCATGGGTTGCTGGACTCCCGTTGCAAAAACCTCTATTAATGCGAACGCAGAATGGAATGCAAATTTGCTCAAAGCAGATGGTAGTCAATTCTCGGTATTATTTGAAAATAATGAGCAAGGCATAGTCGATTGGTCATTAACGGGCGAGCACAATGTTTACAATGCCCTGTCTGCCATTGTTGCAGCAAACCATGTAGGCATTCTGCCACGGGATGCGATAGCGGCTTTGGGGCAATTTATAAATGTCAAACGGCGCATGGAAGTCATTGCCAGAATTAATGGCGTGACACTGTATGATGATTTTGCACATCACCCGACAGCGATTGCAACGACGCTGGATGGTTTGCGTAAACAGGTGGGGCAGGAACGCATTATTGCCATTGTAGAGCCCAGGTCGAATACCATGCGCCTGGGAGTACACACAGAAACACTGGCAAAATCGCTTGGCAATGCAGACCTAGCGATCATTTATCAGCCGAAAAACCTTGATTGGGATTTAAGCAAACTGAAAAACTATGCCGATAATATCCAAATTTGTCATTCCTTGGATGACATCATCGTTAAACTCAAAATTGAAGCACAGTCAGGCGGACATTTTGTGTTAATGAGTAACGGCAGTTTTGGGGGTATCTACCAACGCTTGCAGGATGAATTGTAGAGGCATCCATTTAGGTGTCCTTTACCTATCCATACATTATCAAACGGGGCACCTACAAGGGGCGCCCCTACAGTTTATCAGGAGCGCGATATGAATCGGTTAGTCTGGTTATTATGTTTAAGCATATTATTTTTTGCTTCATTCACGCAAGCCAAGCCGTTAACCCGGGAACAAGTACCGGAACCGCTTAAACCCTGGATAAGCTGGGTAGTGCAGGATAATCCGGAGCTCGCCTGCCCATTTCTATATAACAGTTATGAACAAAAACGCTGTAGCTGGCCGACACAATTATCTCTGGATTTGACGTCTTCAAAAGGTGTTTTTTCGATAAGCTGGAAAGTGTATAAAGAGAGCTGGGTGAGTTTGCCTGGCGATAGCAAGCATTGGCCGCTTAATGTCACTGTTAACGGAAAGCCCGCATTGGTTATGAATAAAAACGGCATTCCTTCGATTAAACTGGCGGCAGACCTGGATCATCAGGCGACGTATCATATCAAAGGGGAGTTTCTATGGGATGTAATTCCGGATAACTTGATGATACCCGACGATACCGGATTGATTAACCTGACTATTAAAGGTCTGGCAATACCGGCACCGACCATTAAAGACGGGCAACTCTGGTTAAAAGAAAGTGATAGTGGTCAAAGCAAACCTGAAAACATTCAAAACAATCTTGAAATTCAGGCCTTTCGAAAAATTATTGATGAAGTGCCTTTACAGGTATTAACCCGTCTGGAACTCGATGTTTCGGGGGAACAACGTGAAGTTAAACTGGCTTATCCACTGCTGAACGGATTTATTCCGTTGCAATTGCAGAGTCCTTTGCCTGCCAGGCTTGAACCTGATGGGCAATTAGTTGTACAGGTGCGTCCCGGCCGATGGCAGATAGAAATACTGGCCAGAATCACTAAAAATCCGGATATGATTCCTTACCCCAAGGAGAGCAAAGATTGGCCGGAATCGGAAATCTGGGTATTTGAGTCGCGTCCGGAATTGCGCGTCGTTGAAATTGAACAACTGAACACCATTGATGCCAGCCAAACCAATTTGCCTGAAGACTGGAAAAATCTACCCGCCTATAAAATCAATCAGGGACAGGTGATGGGTTTTAAGGTGATACGCCGGGGGGATCCGGAACCTGAGCCCAACCAACTCTCACTGACCAGAAGATTATGGCTGGATTTTGACGGGAAAGGTTATACCGTTAATGACGCTATAAATGGCAAGATGACCAGTGGCTGGCGGCTTAACACCTTACCGGATACACAGTTAGGTAAAGTAACCCTGGATGGTAACAACCAACTGATTACGCAACAGGCTGGAACGGAGAAGCAGGGCGTAGAAGTAAGAAAAGGCATGATAATGCTCAATGCCGATAGCCGCATAAAAGGCGATATTGACACCATAAGCGCGGTCGGTTGGGAACAGACTTTTCATAACGTCAGTGCAGAACTTAATCTGCCACCGGGTTGGCGTTTATTGGCGGCCAGTGGTGTCGATAACGTACCGGATAGCTGGATTTCGCGCTGGACACTGCTGGATTTATTCCTGGTATTGATTACGGCCCTTGCAACTGGAAGAATCTGGAATCACTATTGGGGGGCGCTTGCCCTGGTAACACTGGTTATCATTTGGCATGAACCTGGCGCACCGCATTATACTTGGTTGAATATTCTGGCGGCGACTGCATTGCTTGGCGTACTGCCGCAAGGCAGGTTTTATAAATTGACACGTTGGTATCTTAACGTCTGCTGGCTGGCGTTGGTGGTGATTACCGTGCCATTTATGGTGTCGCAAGTGCGCATGGGCATTTATCCACAACTGGAAAATCCCTGGCAAGATATACATGTTACTAGCAGGGCTGAGAGTCCTATGCCTGCTCCTGCTACCATGCCAATGGAAGCAATGGATGCCGCACAGCAACAACTTGGGGAATTAGCGAAAAGAGCGCGTAGTAAAAATGAGTACGAAAGGGCTATGCCGGAGCAAAAAGCATCCGGTGCGTATTATGGTAGTAGTGCGACAAACTTCGAACGCATCGATCCTAAAGCCAAAGTACAAACAGGCCCCGGCTTGCCGCAATGGCAATGGAACAAGGTTTATTTATCATGGAACGGTTCGGTTGATCCGGGACAGCAACTGGGTTTATGGTATTTATCACCCGGGATGACTATGTTGTTGAATTTCCTGCGCGTGGCCTTGGTAGCCATTCTGGCATTATTGATGTTTGGTGTGGCTGAAAAATTCAGGCCCAATTTTATTCGTAAGCTGGGGATGGGGAACAAGGCAACGCCTTTACTGATATGGTTTATATTGCTACCGCTTCTGTCTATTCCCTCGCCAAATATCCAAGCAGCCGAATTTCCCAGTGAGACATTATTAAATGAATTAAAAAACCGGCTACAAGAAGTGGAGATGCCCGATTGTTTACCCGTTTGCGCTCAAATTCAGCAAATGAACATGGTGATTACCGATAAAATCATTGAAATCACTTTGCAGATTGATGCCCAGGAATCGGTTACGCTGCCGTTGCCCTCAGAATACAATCAATGGTTTCCCAATCAGGTTTTGGATAATGGTGAACCCGCTCAGGCTGTATATCGTAACAACAATACCTTATGGATCAATCTGAAAAAGGGCGAACATAAAGTTATTCTTAAAGGTTTAACGCCTTTATTAAGCAAATTTACCCTGCCTCTACCGTTAAAACCGAACAGGATCACCGTTGAAAAATCAGGTTGGGAAGTGGTTGGAGTGCATGAAAACGGCTGGTCAGATGATCAATTGCAGTTCAGCCGCATCCAGCAAACCCGGCAAGATAAAACCAAACCAGTATTAGAACCCGGTGTTTTGCCGCCCTTTGTTCGTGTCGAGAGACTTTTGTCTGTGGGTCTGGATTGGCGTGTTATAACCCGAATTATCAGGATTTCACCTGCCGATTCTGCCGTTGTTTTAACTGTCCCATTGCTACCAGGTGAATCAGTTACCAGTCCGGGAGTTCGTGTTAAAGACAATGCCGTTGAAGTGAACATGGCGGCACAGCAAACCGTTATGCAATGGGATTCCACGCTAGAGAAAACGGACAAAATCGAATTGATCGCACCGCAAACCGATCAATGGATCGAGGTCTGGCAAGTGGATGTCAGTCCTATCTGGCATATAGATCCATCAGGTATAGCCATGATTCATTTGAACAGTGAAGGGCAGTGGTTGCCCGAATGGCATCCTTGGCCGGGTGAAAAAATTACACTGCAAATTACCCGACCCAAAGCGGTCGAAGGGCAAACATTAACCATAGATAGCAGCAGCCTGGGCATTAAACCCGGACAGCGCACGCAGGATGCGGAATTAAAACTCAGCCTGCGTAGCTCCCAGGGATCGCAACATACGCTGACCTTGCCTGAAAAAGCGGTGCTGCAATCGGTAGCCATTGATGGACAGACACAGCCAATCCGGCAGCAAGGCAGGAAACTGACATTACCGGTTAATCCCGGCAAGCAGGAGGTTTTGATAAGCTGGCAGGAAACCAAGGCTATCACCACGGCCGTAACAACACCGTTGCTTGATTTGGGCCAGGACAGTGTCAATACCAATTTGAGCATCAGTTTAGGTCAGGATCGCTGGGTATTGTTTGTTATGGGTCCCAGAATGGGGCCTGCTGTGTTATTCTGGGGAGTATTGATCGTTATTTTTATCCTGTCTTTAGCTCTTGGGAAAATCCGCCTTACACCCTTAAAAAACTGGCATTGGTTTTTATTGCTGGTGGGCTTAAGCCAAATACCGATGGTATCGGCAGGCATTGTTATTGCCTGGCTAATGCTTTTGGGCTGGCGAGCGAATCAAACCGTAACTGGATGGCGTTACTTTAATGCCCTGCAAATTATCATCGGGGGATTAACTGTGCTGGCAGTGGGTGTTTTATTTGCAGCCGTTGCCCAGGGTCTACTGAACTCACCCGATATGCAAATAACCGGCAACCAGTCCTCGGCCTTCTTTCTAAACTGGTATCAGGATAGAAGTTTATCGACCTTGCCTACTGCAACAGTGGTTTCCGTGCCTTTAATTGTGTATCGATTATTAATGCTGGCATGGGCCTTATGGCTCGCCGTGTCCTTACTCAACTGGCTGAAATGGGGCTGGGGATGTTTTTCAAGTAATGGTTTGTGGAATAAAGCGACAGTCAAAGAGAAAGAGATAGTGGTTGAAACAGACAAGGGTACGCTATGAGTATCATTAAACGAGAGAAGATACGAACAGTGCCATAGGATGTGCAAAGGAACGAGGCGCTTCCTTTGGGCCTGTAAAACAATAAAATAAAGCTTCGCGGCATACGGCCATCTGCGCTCTATATATAGTTCGGTTCTATACATAGGGTCGAGATCTGACTACCGTGACCGGCAGAAATCGGCCAAGGGACTAAACCGCTCGCGATGTAGGGTGGCTGCGATCCAAGCTTGTGACTAATTGACAGAGTTTTATTTGCTGGAACAGAAGGTGGATATTCGGATTATCCAGGTGCTACTTGGGCACAAGAAGTTGGAGACCACGGCACTGTATGCCCAGGTGGCCACCGATATTCTGCGGGAGGTGGTGAGTTCGATCGAGACCTTGCAGCCCCTATAGAGA
>NQJG01000096.1:0-1730 GCA_002256465.1 Methylococcaceae bacterium NSP1-1
TGAATTTCTACTGTGCTAAGTTCAGAATGCATAGGTGTTTTCCATAAAATTAATAAAATTATTAAGTTACTGCCAAAAATTTCCATCACATTTGGGCAATTCCGGATCCATAAAATCCCAAGGTTGGGCATCAACGATCCACATATCTTTTTGGGGTTTAAAGATGCCGGGGTCATCAAGTGTTGCCGCGGCGATAGGCCTTATTTTTGTATAGGTACTGTTTCTACCAAACAACGAGGTTCCGCATTCAGGACAAAAAGCACGGTACAAAGTATTGCCACTTGCTGCAATGGTCGGATATTCCTTGTAGTTACCGCTTATCGCAAGGGCGGAAGCGGGCACAAATATAAGGGCCATATAAGGAGCGCCTGTTGCTTTTTGACACGTCCGGCAATGGCAGTTCACGCAAGCGACAGGTTTAGCTGAAATTTCATATCTGACCAAACCACAAAGACAGCCACCGGTTATGGGAAGTTTCATACGTTGCGTTAAATGGCATTATATAGAGTCTTAAAAGCAGATATTTTGTACAATACAGAGTAAAATGACCAACAAATTTTAATTTTAGCTCATCCAATGGTAAAACTATGCCACATAGATGTTTCAAAAAAAGTAAACCAGTATCTACAATAACTACACTTCCGGATTTAGGCATGGATAAAAAGGAAATAGAAAGCGATTTCAAACGTTATTACGGTCACAGACTCGGTAGGGATGAAAACTGTAAAACCCTACATTATGGTTATGAGGCTTTGTCGATGGTTATTAGTGACCGGCTCACAGAGCGCTGGAGTAAAACTTATAATGCTTACAAGAAACAGGATTGTAGAAAAGCCTATTATTTGTCTATGGAATTTTTAATGGGGCGGACACTCAGTAATGCAATGTTGAATCTGGGAGTAAATGATGCCGTTTCACAAGCCATGTATGATTTGGGGCTTGATATTGAAGAGTTAATTGATGCGGAGCCGGATGCTGGCCTGGGCAATGGCGGATTGGGTCGTTTAGCGGCCTGTTTCATTGATAGTTGTGCAACCTTGCAGTTGCCTGTAACTGGTTATGGGTTACGTTATGAATATGGTATGTTCTCACAGACTATTGTTAATGGCGAACAGGTAGAAGAACCGGATCATTGGCTGCGTAATGGTAATGTCTGGGAAATTGAACGGCCTGAGTATACACAGCGTATTAAATTTGGTGGGCATACCGAGAGCCACATAGATGAAAATGGGCATACGCGGATCTGCTGGGTAGATACGCACGATATACTTGCAGTGCCTTTCGATACGCCGATTCCCGGTTATCAAAATGGCACGGTAAATACGTTGCGCTTATGGAAAGCCACGGCAACCGAAGAATTTGATTTGCAGGAGTTTAATGCCGGCGATTACGCAGAGTCAGTCGCAGCAAAAAATACCGCCGAAAATATTACCATGGTGCTGTATCCGAATGATGCCAATGAAAACGGTAAGGCATTGCGTCTGCGCCAACAGTATTTATTGGCTTCTGCCAGTTTGCAGGATGTGCTAGAAATTTGGGTCGGTCGTCATGGCAAGGATTTTTCTGAATTTGCCGCGAAAAACTGCTTTCAATTAAATGATACGCATCCCAGTATTGCAGTTGCAGAACTGATGCGCTTGTTGATGGATATTCATGGCTTGGGATGGGATGAAGCCTGGGCTATTACCCGCAATACCATGGCCTATACTAACCATACGCTGTTACCGGAA